>DATKVP010000056.1:0-2197 GCA_035530015.1 Anaerolineae bacterium
CATCCGTGCACTGTTGGGCATGGTTCGGCCGAGCGCGGGGGTGGTCAAAGTCCTGGGTCAAGCTGTGGGGCCGAACGGACGCGGACCGTGGGGCAGGGTCGGACACCTGGTCGAGTCGCCCGCGGCCTATCCCGAACTGACCGTGCGTGAGAATCTGGAGATCTCCCGTCGCCTGCATTTCATCGGGGACAAGAACGCCACCTCGCGGGCGATTGAGCGCCTTGGGCTCTCCTCCTACGCGGACCGAAAAGCTGGCACGCTCTCCACAGGCAACCTCCAACGCCTCGGGCTGGCGCGTGCTTTGCTGCATGAACCTCAGCTCGTTATTCTGGACGAACCTGCCAAGGGACTCGATCCCGCGGGCATGGTTGAGATTCGCCAAATGCTGGAGAGCCTGGCCCGTCAGGAAGGCGTGACCGTGTTCATGTCCAGCCACATCCTCACGGAAGTGGACCGCATCGCCACGCGCATCGGCATCATCCATGAAGGGCGTCTGATCGAAGAGCTCGACGCGAAACAGCTGGAAGAACTGCGGTCACCCAGACTGGAGATCAAAGCGCGCAATCTTCAAGCGGCGCAGAGCGCGCTGGCAGAAGCCGGCTTCGTCGCTAAAGCAAGAGAGGGCACGATCGTCTTGAGCGAACCGCGCGCCATCGAAGCTCCTGAAGACATCGCCACCCTCCTGGTCAGCGCGGGAGCGCCTCCCACCAGGCTGGCTGTGGAACAAGAGACCCTTGAAGACCATTTCCTTCGATTGACCGGAGGAAAGGAATGAACGCTTTTCGTGCCGCACTCTGGGCCGAGATACTCAAAGCGCGCCGCTCCAAAGTGCCTCTGCTGACGGCCGCTGGATTGTCGCTTCTGCCCCTGGTGGGTGGACTGTTCATGATCATCCTGAAGGATCCCGAGCGAGCGCGGGCGATGGGATTGATCAGCGCCAAAGCGCAGCTTCTCACCGCGGGGGTGGCTGATTGGCCAACGTATTTCGACGTGCTTTCTCAGGGAAACGGCATTGGCGGAACGATCCTGTTTGCGATGATTACCGCCTGGGTCTTTGGACGGGAGTTCTCCGATCACACCGCGAAGGAACTGCTGGCCCTTCCCACCCCGCGCTGGATCATCGTCGGCGCGAAGTTCGTATTGACCGCGCTCTGGATACTGGGGCTCACGCTCTTTGTCTTCGTCATGGGGCTTGGTGTGGCCACGGCTGTTGGTATCCCCGGCTGGTCCCCGGAGTTGGCCTGGACGTCATTCTGGTCCCTCTTGAACACCGCTCTCCTGTCCTGTATGCTTTTGCCATTCGTCGCCCTGGTGGCCAGCGCGGGACGCGGCTACCTGCCTCCGCTGGGTTGGGCCTTTCTCACGCTGGCCCTGGCCCAGGTCGCAGCCGTGATGGGTTGGGGTGATTGGTTTCCATGGTCCGTGCCCATGCTGTTCAGTGGGATGGCCGGGCCTCGCGCCGAGCTGCTCGGACCACATAGCTACGTGCTCCTGGCCTTGACCTTCGTGGCGGGTGTGATCGGCACAGTCATCTGGTGGCGGAGCGCGGACCAGAGCCGGTGACTCTGGAGAAGATGCCGGACGGCACTCTCGGCGGGGGTTGCCGTGGTTTGCCACAGCACATGGGGCCGGGATAGAATGTTAAAAGGGCGTCTGTGCTGCGTCGCCCAGGGGCATTTCATGGAAGCGCTACCTTTCGACACCAAGAAACTGGAAGAGATCTGCCGCCAGAATGATATAGCGATGGCCGGCGTCTTCGGCTCCATGGCAAGAGGCGAGGCTACGGAACACAGCGACGTTGATCTGTTGGTGAGGTTCTCCAAGCGGAAGAGCTTGCTCGAAATGATCAGGCTGGAGCGCGAGGTCTCAGCCGCCCTCGGCAGAAAGGTCGATCTGCTAACGGAGAGCGCCATCAGCCCCTATCTGCGGGATAGGGTCAAGCGAGAAGTGCGGGTCGTCTATGGAACGTGACGACTCGGTCTACTTCCACCATATCCTCTGATGCCATTTGGAGGATCGAAGAGTATCTGGCTGGCGTCAATGAAGAGACTTTTCGCCAGGGCACCCTGGTTCAGGATGGCGTCATTCGACAACTCGAGATCGTCGGCGAAGCCACAAAGCGGCTGTCTCGAGAAGTCCGGGTCAAGTACCCGAACGTTCCATGGCAGGACATAGCGGGCATGCGGGACAAGCTGAT
>DATKVP010000057.1:0-2609 GCA_035530015.1 Anaerolineae bacterium
GACGATGACCGCCCAGTCGGCGTTCAGGTTCTGGAGGATGTAGCCGCGATAGGCCAGTTCCTCGTAGAAAGCCACAGCGACCATGAGCAGGAGATAGATGAGCAGGTTGACCAATACCAAGAGGGGCGACTGGACCTGCCACCGGAAACCCTCCACGGTGAGCCACCCCATGGCCCATTCCACCGCGAAGATCGCTCCTATGAGCACCGTGCCCAGAAGCAGTCCCGCGACCATGTCTCTCAACCACCCTCCCGTTGTTGCCAGTCCCAGGCTGAGTACAGTCTCGCCGTCGAGGAAACGGCGGAAGAGGTAGGTCAGGGGCAGGATGAGGAGCAGGTTGATCAGCGTGCCGAGCAGCAGTAGCGGTTGGGAGGCCGCCAGATCCATGAGACTGGCCTGGTCGACGGCGCCCACCGCGACGGCCACGATGAGGACGAAGACGAGGGGTATCTGGAGCAGCAATGAACCCAGTATCATGGCCGCAACGTAGCTGACCGCCCTCCAGGTGGGGCGGAGACGAGCCTCCTTGAAGAAGACCTGCCTGATGTTCAAAATCTTCCCTTGCCTCCTACGATGGGCTCCATACCCGCTGTGCGATATACCACCACAGGGCCACGACCTCCCGGGAGGTGTAGAACAGCCTCCGGGCGGCGAGGGTGTAGGTGGGACTGTCCAGCGCTGGGGCACCGTAGGCCACGATCCCGGCATGCCTGGCCATGAGCAGGGAGCGCTGCATGTGGAAGGGATCACTGACGATGATCACTGTGTCCCACCCTTCCTGCTGCGAGATCTTCCGGGCCTTCTCTATGCTCTCCCAGGTGGAGTGGGCCTCCTTGTCCAGGATCAGGGCTTCTTCGGGGATCCCTGCCGCTGTGGCCAGGCGGCGCATGACCTCGGCCTCCTCCGGCGGATACCGCCCCAGGCCCCCCGAGAGGAGCAGGTGGGGGGCGTACCCATCCTGGTACAGCTCTATGGCCCTCTGCGTGCGCGCTCGCAGCGACGGGCTGGGCTGCTCGTTGGCCCACACAGCCGAGCCCAGTATCAGAATCACGTCGGCTGGCCGGCTCTCGTCCCGGGCGCTTCGCCCGTCTATGATCCGGTAGGTGACCAGAAAGGCGGCAACCAGGGCGAGGAGTAGTCCTAGAGCGAGGTAATACAACTTCCGTCCCAATTCTCGTCCCCGCCTCGCGCTATATCCTTGCGGCCAGTTCCTTCTCCAGGGCGGCCATCAACTCCCCAGAGCGCATCTCCAGGGAGGTGAGCTGCTCCTGGAGGCCCTGGGCGAGGGTCTCGTCTTGCAGGGACCGCAGGTTGGTGCGCACGTTGAGGGATGCGCCTTTGAGGGCTGCCTGGGCCATGTACGCCGCCACGCCCACGTCGCTGGCCGCGCTGGCCAGGCCGGTCTCCAGTAACCGCGGCAGGAGTTGGAGCACCTTCACCGCGCCCTCGGCCACTTGAAGCGGCACCCTGGCTGCCCTCTCCAGGGCGCTCTGGACGGCCGCCGAACGCTCCTCCTTCTCTTGAGGCGACCCCTTGGGTTTCCTGTAGGCCTCCAGGATCGCTTGATACGCCCTGGCATCCTGCTCCACGAGCGCGCTCAGCTCCGACCTCAAGGTCTGCGCGTGCCCCAGGACCCATTCGAGATCCTCAGAGGCAGGCTCGCCGCCCCTCTTGTTCAGCGTGAGATGGCAGACCATAGCTGTGAGGGCAGAGGCCAGCGCCCCCGCCAGGGCCGCGACGCTGCCGCCTCCAGGGGTTGGTGTCCCCGCGGAGACCGCGTCGAGGAACGGCTCGGGTGTGACTTCTGGCTGCTCCAGATGGCTCTCCAGGACCATCTCCCCTTTGAAATCCTCTATCTGGAGGTAGTACTCGGCAGCGTCCACCAGCGCCTGCCGTGGGACCAGGCCCACCAGCTCGCTGCTCACCACGCTGACGCCGTAGCGCTGAGCCTCCCTCCTGATCATCTCCACCACGCGATGGACGGGGGTGCGCCGGTAGTCGGTGAGGTTCATGGAGACCTGCACCAGGCCTCGCTGCTCGATGTACAGGCCCAGCGCCTTGACGAAACGGAGCCCGCCGGTGGAGTGGCGCACGGCGCGCGCTATGGCCTGGGCCACCTTCAGGTCAGTGGTGTTCAGATAGACGTTGTAGGCGATGAGGGGTTCCCTCGCGCCGATGACCGTGGCCCCAGCCTTGCCCAACCGCCGTGGACCGAAGTCGGGTGCCCTGTGGGGCTCCGTCTCGATCTCCTCCTTGAGGGCTTCGTACTCGCCTCGTCGTACGTCGGCCAGATTGACCCTCTCGGGCCCCGTGGCCGCTTTCTCGTAGAGATAGACCGGGATCTGGAGTTCGCTGCCCACTCTCTGTCCCAGCCTCCGGGCCATCTCGACGCACTCCTCCATGGTCACGCCGGAGATAGGCACGAAAGGCACCACGTCCGTGGCCCCCAGGCGAGGGTGCTCCCCCTGATGCTCCTCCATGTCGATCAGTTGCGCCGCCCGCTCGATACCCCGGAAGGCAGCCTCCTCCACGGACTCCGGTTTACCCGCGAAGGTGACCACCGAGCGGTTGTGGTCGGCGTCCATCTCCGCATCGAGGAGCTT
Source organism: Anaerolineae bacterium (assembly GCA_035530015.1). Classification (GTDB taxonomy): domain Bacteria; phylum Chloroflexota; class Anaerolineae; order UBA7937; family B3-Chlor; genus JAUVXJ01. Next base: position 2,604 of record DATKVP010000057.1, read on the forward strand.
GACCCC
>DATKVP010000058.1:0-2140 GCA_035530015.1 Anaerolineae bacterium
GCTCACGTGCTCCCCTTCGTAGACTATCCTCTCGTAGACCTCATCGCTGAGCACCATCAGGTCGTGCTCCCTGGCCACAGCAGCTATCTCTTCCAGGTCCTCCCTGGTCAGCATGCCACCCGTGGGGTTCTGCGGAGTGTTTATGATCACGAGCCTCGTGCGCGGTGTTACTTTCTTCCGCAACTGGGAGACATCGAACCGGAAGTCCCGCTCCTCCTCGAGCACCAGAGGTACCGGCTTCGCTCCCACGAAGTTGATCATCGACTCGTAGATAGGAAACCCGGGATTCGGATAGAGTACCTCGTCACCCTCTTCGATCAAGGCGAGGATGACGAAGAACATGATGGGCTTTGCCCCTGGCGTGACCACAACCTGCTCGGGAGTGACCTTGACCCCGACTCTCTCCGCGGTGTACTCAGCTATCGCCCGCCTCAGCTCCGGAATACCGGCCGACGGGGAGTAATGAGTCTGTCCCTCCCTCATAGCAGTGCCCGCAGTCTCGATGATGTTGGACGGGGTGTCGAAATCCGGCTCACCGATCTCTAGATGGACTATCTCCTTCCCTTGGGCCTCCAGGGCGCGTGCTTTGGCCAGCACCTCGAAGGCGGTCTCCGTACCCAGGCGACTCATTGCTTCTGCCAGTTTCACTCTCCATACCTCCTTAGTCAATTCGATTGCTTTGCACTTCGGTTTGCCTATGCTATAATAGCACGATGTCCGCCGGGCAAGCTGGGGCCTGGAGACAGAGACGGGCCCGGCGGTCAGACGAGCGTGCAGACGCACCAATCATCGGTATCCACCCGTGCGCCCGCTCAGGAGGTGGCTTATGCTGAGAAAACACTCAGTTGTTCTGCTCATGATGGCAATCCTGTTCAGCACCAACGGCTGCGGAGAAGGCCAAGCACCAATACCGACGCCTCTACCCGCGCCAGTGGACAAGATCATCTTTATGGCCGATCACCAGGATAGCGACGACATAGTCATGGTCGGAGCCGACGGTGGTGACCTCACCAATCTCACCAGATCCCCCCACGACGATGTACTATACTCCTGGTCAGCCGACGGACGCCAAATTCTCTTCGTGAGCGACCGTGACGGCAACTCCGAGATCTACGCCATGCATGCCGATGGCAGTTATCCGCACAATCTCAGCCAGCACTCGGCTGATGATGGTTTCCCCTGCTGGTCGCCGGACAACCAGAAGATCGCCTTCGTCACCAATCGCGATGGCAACTGGGAGATCTACGTCATGGACACCGACGGCTCCAATCAGACCAGGCTCACCACCAGCCCTGCCGTCGATGGCCACCCCGCATGGTCACCTGACTCGAGCCGCATAGCCTTCGTCTCCCAGCGCGATGGGAACGACGATATCTACTTCATGAACAGCGACGGCTCCGATCAGACCAGACTGACCATACACCCAGCGGCTGACACGAAACCCGGCTGGGCTCCTGACGGAAGCCGCATCGCCTTCGAGTCCGAGCGCGAGGGCAGCACCGACCTCTACGTGATGAATGCCGAAGGCACCGATCAATACAGTCCGGCCCCCAGCGAAGCGCCGGACGGAGACTTCGCCTGGTCACCCGACGGGCAATCCATCGTCTTTTCCAGCGAGCGCGACGGGAACGCCGAGATTTACCTGGTCCACCTGAGCGACGACTCCGTCACCAACCTCACCAACGATCCAGGCCAGGACGTGCTCCCTGCCTGGTCTCCTGATGGTCAAAAGATAGTATTCACTTCCCTGCGTGACGAGAACGCCGACATCTACACCATGGCCCGCGACGGCAGCAACCTGCAACGGCTCACAGAGCATCCCGGGAGCGAGTGGAAGCCCCTTTGGGTTCCCTAGTCCTGCTCGTGCAGTCTCTCGTAGATGGTGAGCAGCTTCTCTCCTGCTGCCTCCCACGTGAACTGTCCTGCCCGCAGCAGACCTTTCCTCACCAGGCCCTCTCGCAGGTCAGAGTCAGCCAGCACCTTCCCGATCATCGCCGCCAAAGCTGCAGAATCGCGTGCGGGCACCATCAGTCCGGCCTCGCCCACCACCTCGGGCAGCGACGAACTGTCGGACGTGATCACTGGAGTGCCGCACGCCATCGCTTCCAGCGGCGGCAAGCCAAAACCCTCATACAGCGAG
>DATKVP010000059.1:0-6706 GCA_035530015.1 Anaerolineae bacterium
GTGCATCTCGATCTTGATGATGCCGTCTCCCTGGCAGGCCTCGCACCGACCGCCCTTGACGTTGAAGGAAAAGCGCCCCGGTTTGTAGCCCCTCAGCTTGGCCTCGGGCAGGCTGGCGAAGAGATCCCTGATGTAGGTGAATACGTTCGTGTAGGTCCCGGGGTTGGAGCGAGGGGTCCGGCCAATGGGCGCCTGGTCGATATTGATCACCTTGTCCAGATGTTCGATGCCGAGCACATCTTCATGCTGGCCAGGCCTGGCTTTGGCGCGATGGAGGGTCTGGGCCAGTTTTCTGTACAGCACGTCCACGAGCAAGGTGCTCTTGCCGGAACCGGAGACACCGGTGATGCAGATGAACCTGCCCAGCGGAATGGTGACATCTATCTCTTTCAGGTTGTGCTCGGCCGCCTTGTTGATCACCAGCTCTTGCCCGTTGCCAGACCGACGGGCTTGGGGCACCGGTATGCTCCGCTTGCCCGACAGGTACTGCCCGGTCAGGGAGTCTGGTGCCGCGACGATGTCCTCGATACTGCCAGCGGCTACGACGTATCCTCCGTGCTCGCCTGCGCCTGGACCTAGGTCGAGAATGTAGTCTGCCCGGCGCATCGTTTCCTCGTCATGCTCGACTACCAGCAGGATATTGCCCAGGTCTCGCATCTGCATCAGAGTATCGATGAGGCGGTTGTTGTCCCTTTGGTGCAGGCCGATACTGGGTTCGTCCAGGATGTAGAGGACGCCCATCAATTGCGATCCGATCTGCGTGGCCAGACGCAGCCGCTGCGCCTCTCCGCCGGCCAGCGTGGTGGCCGAGCGGTTCAAGGTCAGGTAGTCGAGGCCTACGTTGACCATGAAGCCCAGTCGCTCCCGGATCTCTTTCAGTATGCGCTCACCTATGGACAGGTTCCTCTTGGAAAGCCCATCGGGCGCCTCCTTGAAAAACTGGAGCGCCTGGCTTACAGACATGGCTGTGACCTGGTCAATGGACTTTCCGGCCACGGTCACGGCCAGACTCTCGGGCTTGAGCCTCCTTCCGCTACACGAGGGGCAGGGGTGCGTGCTCATGTAGCGCTCTATCTCGCTCCTGATGTACTCGGAGCTGGTTTCTTTGTACCTCCGCTCCAGATTGGGTATCACGCCCTCGTAAGTGGTGCCCCAGCGGCGTGCCCTCCCCTGGTTGCTCTTGTAGCGGACGGTTATCTCCTCGCCTCCGCTGCCGTACAGCAGGATGTCGACTTGCTCCGGGGTGAGTTCTCGTACGGCGACTTCGGTGGAGAAACCGAAGCGCTCTGCCACGGCTTTCACCAGTTGCCAGAAGTAGGACTCGGACGTGGTGCGGCGACTCCAGGGGTCCAGCGCCCCCTCTCTGAGAGACAGGTTCTTGTCTGGAATCACCAGGTCTGGGTCGATCTCCATCTTGGTACCGATACCCTGGCAGGTAGGGCATGCCCCATGGGGGCTGTTGAAGGAGAAGGTGCGCGGCTCTATCTCGCCCAGACTGATCCCACAGTGGGCACAAGAGAACTGCTCAGAGAAGAGCAGGTCTTGAGGTGGGTCGCTGGAGACGTCGCTGACGATGATAAGGCCGTCGCCCAGTGGCAGCGCGGTCTCTATGGAGTCGGTCAGGCGCGAGCGGAAGGACTCCAGTTCTTCCTTCTCCTCCGCAAGGACCAGGCGGTCGACGACTACCTCAATGTTGTGGTTCTTGTACCGCTCCAGCTCAATCTCTTCCTCTACGTCCCGCAGGGATCCGTCTACCCTCACCCTCACGTAGCCTGCCTTGCGTACGTCTTCGAAGATCCTCTGGTGGTGGCCTTTCCGGTCTTTGATCACGGGAGCCAGGATGACAATGCGTGTCGCTGGAGTGAACTCCAGGATGGAGTCCACGATCTGCTCTGCGGATTGCTGGGAGATCACTCTTCCACACTGGGGACAGTGGGGAATGCCGACGCGGGCGTAGAGGAGACGCAAATAGTCGTAGATCTCCGTGGCCGTGCCCACGGTGCTCCTGGGGTTATGGCTGACCCCCCGCTGGTCTATGCTCACTGCGGGAGAGAGGCCCTCGATCTGGTCCACACTGGGCTTCTCCATCTGGCCCAGGAACTGGCGCGCATAGGCGGAGAGGGACTCCACGTAGCGGCGCTGCCCTTCAGCGTAGATGGTGTCGAAGGCCAGGCTGGACTTCCCGGAGCCGGATATGCCGGTGATGACCACAAACTTGTCGCGTGGAATCTCCACGTCTATGTTCTTTAGATTGTGTTCTCTTGCTCCGTGAACGACGATCTTGTCTTGCGGCATGCACTCCTCGTGAACTGTTGGTGCCGAGACGTAGGTCAACCGTGTCTCAGCCGTCTCTGCTTGTCTTCTTTTCTTATTCGCTCCCACTCGGGCACGTCTTCGTCTTGTAGCGCCTGTCTCAACTCGAGGATCTGATCGCGAAGCATGGCCGCCTTCTCGAACTCCAGCTCTGCCGCAGCTGCTTTCATCTGCTTCTCCAGTTGATCTACCAGCCGGGCCAACTCGTCCTTGGGCAAGTCGCGGGCGACCACGTACTCTGCCTTCTCCTCCGCCACCTCACGGACCTGATCTGTGAGATCCCTGATGGCCTTGACGATGCTGCGCGGCTCAATGCCGTGTCGCTCGTTGTACTCCGTCTGTGTCTCACGTCGGCGGTTGGTCTCGTCGATAGCCCGTCGCATGGAGTCGGTGATGGTGTCGGCGTACATGATCGCCTGGCCGTTGATATGCCTCGCTGCCCGCCCAATAGTCTGGATCAGCGCCTGTGCGGAGCGAAGAAAACCCTCCTTGTCGGCGTCGAGAATGGCTACCAGAGATACCTCCGGGAGATCGAGTCCTTCCCGGAGTAGATTGATGCCCACGACCACGTCGAATCTGCCCGAGCGCAGGGAGCGCAGTATCTCCACACGTTCGATAGTCTGTATCTCAGAGTGGAGGTAATGTACCTTCACTCCCATGTCGGCCAGGTAGTCGGCCAGGTCCTCGGCCATGCGCTTGGTCAGGGTGGTGACCAGCACTCTCTCCCCACGGGAGACTCGTTCCTGTATCTGGTGGTAGAGGTCGTCTATCTGCCCTTTGGTTGGTTTCACGATGATCCCTGGATCCACCAGGCCGGTGGGCCGAATGATCTGGTCGATGATCTGATCACTGTGCTTCAGTTCGTACGGCCCAGGTGTGGCCGAGGTGTAGATCACCCGGTGGATGTACTTCTCAAACTCCTCGAACCTCAGGGGTCGGTTGTCCAGGGCCGAAGGGAGACGGAAGCCGTAATCCACCAGGGTCTCTTTCCGCGAACGGTCCCCCTTGTACATGCCACGGAGCTGGGGGATGGTCATGTGCGACTCATCGATGATCAACAGGAAATCGTCGGGGAAGTAGTCGAGCAGGGTCCAGGGAGAGCTTCCCTGCTGGCGCTGTGCCAGGTGACGGGAGTAGTTCTCGATTCCCGAACAGTAGCCTATCTGCTCGAGCATCTCCATGTCGTACTTGGTGCGATGCTCCAGGCGCTGTGCCTCCAGGAGTTTGCCCGCGCTTCTGAGCTTCTCTAGGCGTTCTTCCAGCTCTTCCCTGATGTCTTTCAGGGCGACCACGAGCTTCTCTTCGGGAGTGATGAAGTGCTTGGCAGGATAGATGTCTACAGTGTCCCGCTCCGCCAGGATCTCTCCTGTGAGTGTATCCACTTCCACGATGCGTTCTATCTCATCTCCCCAGAACTCGATGCGGTAGGCGAACTCCTCGTAGGCGGGTTGCACCTCCAGCGTGTCACCTCGCACGCGGAACCTACCTCTGCTCAGCTCGTAGTCGTTGCGCTCGTAGTGTGTGTCCACCAGGTGGCGCAACACCTTGTCCCGCTTGCGGACCTCACCTTTGTGCAAAGAGATGACGACCCTGCCGTAGTCCTCGGGTGAGCCCAATCCGAAGATGCAGGAAACGCTGGCCACGATGACTACGTCGCTCCGGCTCAAGAGGGCCGAGGTGGCCGACAACCGAAGTCTGTCTATCTCATCGTTGATGTCGGCATCCTTCTCGATGTAGGTGTCGGTGGAGGGCAGGTAGGCCTCAGGCTGATAGTAGTCATAATAGCTCACGAAGTACGCGACAGCGTTGCGGGGGAAGAAGTCCTTGAACTCGGCATAGAGCTGCGCCGCGAGGGTCTTGTTGTGCGCGATGATCAGCGTGGGGCGTTGCGTAGCCTGGATCACATTGGCCATGCAGAAAGTCTTGCCGGTACCGGTGGCTCCCAGCAGTGTCTGGTGCTTGTATCCCTTGTCCAGCCCGTCGATCAGTTTAGCGATAGCCTGAGGTTGATCACCGGTGGGCTGGAAGTCGGTTTGGAGGACGAAGTCAGGCATTCCTGTCTCCCTGAGTATTCTCGAGTTGGCCCCACCCTTGCTCGCGAATCTGAAGTATAGAACTAAAGTTCGAACTCATATTATACAATATCTCGGGTCGATTGTCCAGCCCCTTGACAGCCCAGGACCCTTAAAGTAAAATCGGCCTGCTTGGCAACGCGCGTAGAGAGCGCAAATCAGAGGAGGCAGCATGGCATTGTCGCTGATTGTTCACGGAGGTGCCTGGGATATCCCGGACGAACTGGTGGACGCTCATAAATCGGGGTGCAAGGCTGCGCTGGTCGAGGGCTGGTCGATCTTGCAGAGCGGGGGACACGCCCTGGATGCGGTGGAAGCGGCCATCAGGGTCATGGAGGACGACCCGGTTCTCAACGCTGGCACCGGCGCCGTGCTCAACGCTGCCGGAGAGGTGCAGCTCGACGCCAGCATCATGGACGGGGCGCAGCTGAGAGCAGGCGCGGTGGCCGCGGTACAAGGCATAAGGAACCCCATCTCCCTGGCCCGGCTGGTGCTGGAGAGCGACAACGTACTCCTGGTGGCTGAGGGAGCGGTGCAGTTCGCCCGCTCCTCGGGCATGGGGCTGTGCGACCCTCGAGAGTTGGTCGTCGAGCGTGAGTTGAGGTTGTGGGAGGCCCGGCGCAGAGAGATGGGCTCGAGCGAAGGCGGTGGTTCGAGCACCCCGGCGGGAGACACCGTGGGGGCTGTGGCCATAGATTCGCACGGCGATCTCGCGGCCGGCGACTCGACGGGTGGGACGCCGTTCAAGCATCCGGGACGCGTGGGCGATTCCCCTCTCATCGGTTGCGGGGTCTACGCCGACAATCGCGTGGGAGGCGCGGCCTGCACGGGTTGGGGAGAAGGTATTACCAGAGTTGTGTTGGCCAAGACCGTCCTCGATCTGCTCGAGAGGGGCGGATCGGTGCAGGCGGCGGCGGCGAGGGCCATACAACTCTTGCAGGATCGAGTAGAGGGGCGGGGCGGGGTGATTCTGGTGGATAGCAGGGGCGACGTGGGCTACGCCTGCAACACGGACGCCATGGCCCATGCCTACCTGAAGGAGGGTATGAGCGAGCTGATCGTGGGTGTCTAGCTCGTGCCCGCCGCGGGCACTGAGCATAACACTTGTTGACTGAGACGCCGGCCCCCTAGGGGGCCATGATTCTTTGCGAATTGCGAGGGTTTATCCAGGTGGAGGACGGGCTGCGTTTGCCTTTGTGGTATCCCGCTGCGGCGCGCGGGTGCGCGATGGGGATGTCCGGCGCCCGACCAGGAGGTAGGAATGAAGATCATCGACCTGAGGAGTGACACCGTTACCTTGCCGACCCCTGCTATGCGCAAGGCCATGTACGAGGCCGAGCTGGGGGACGACGTGATGGGTGAGGATCCAACGGTCAACAGGCTGGAGGCGCTGGCCGCGGAGAAGGTGGGCAAGGAGGCGGCTCTCTATGTCCCCAGCGGCACCATGGGCAATCTAGTCTGCATTCTCAGCCACTGCCAGCGCGGCGACGAAGTGATTATGGGCAACCAGGCGCACACGTTCATCTTCGAGGTGGGGGCGGCGTCAGTGTTCGGCGGGCTCCAGGTTCATACGGTGCCCAACGAACCCGATGGGATGCTCAATCCGCAGAACGTGCTGGACGCCATTCGTGGCGAGAACATACACTTTCCGCCTACGCGATTGGTGTGTGTAGAGAATACCCAGAACAAGTGTGGTGGATTTGCGCTCTCGCCGGAGCAGATCGATTCCGTGTGCCTGCCGGTGAAGGAGCGGGGTATCTCCGTGCACCTTGATGGGGCGCGCGTCTTCAACGCCGCGGTCGCCCTGGGCGTTGACGTCAAAGAGCTGACCAGGAACGTCGATTCCGTGATGTTCTGCCTGTCCAAGGGGCTGTGCGCGCCCGTGGGCTCCATGGTGGCGGGCAGCGAGGAGTTCATGCGCCGGGCCCGAAGAAACCGCAAGATGGTTGGGGGCGGGATGAGGCAGGCGGGCGTTCTTGCCGCGGCCGGCATCGTCGCGCTGACAGAGATGGTGGACCGCTTGGCTGGTGACCATGCGAACGCCCGGGTGCTGGCAGACGGCCTGGAGGGGATGGAGGGTCTGCGCCTGGAGCAGCACGGGGTTCGGACCAACATGGTGTTCTTCACTCTGGTGACCGATAGAATGACGCCACCGGAGTTTCGGGCTGCTCTGGAAGAGGAAGGCGTGAAGGTGGGCTACTATGGCGGACGCTTGTTTCGGGCTGTGACCCACCACGGCATAGAGGAACAGGACGTCCGCAGGACCATCGAAGCCTTTGGAAGAGTGATGAAGGAAAGGGCCTAGGGGTGGCTCGCAAGGG
>DATKVP010000060.1:0-9032 GCA_035530015.1 Anaerolineae bacterium
CCTCATAGCGGCGCGGTACGCTGTAGCCTTCACCGGCGCTGGGATCAGTACTCCCTCCGGTATCCCTGATTTTCGCAGTCCGGACTCGGGCCTCTGGACCAGGGATGATCCCATGGTCGTGGCCTCCATTCAAACCTTCCGCACCGAGCCCAGGGTTTTCTACGAATGGATGCGCCCCTTGGCTGGCCTTTTCGAGGAAGCGAAGCCGAATGCGGCCCACCTTGCCCTCGCCGAGCTGGAAGAGCTCGGCCTGCTCAACGCGGTCATCACTCAGAACATCGATAGTCTGCATCAGATCGCAGGGTCCACCCGGGTGCTGGAGTTGCACGGTCATCTCCGAGAGGCCGTGTGCCTGCGCTGCGGGAAGGTAACCCCGAGTGAAGGCCTCATTCAGGGGTACGTCGTCCAAGGCAAGGTGCCCGGCTGTCAGGACTGCGGAGGCACACTGAAGCCGCTGGCGATCTTGATGGGGGAACCGCTGCCCATGGACATATTCCTGGAAGCGCAGATGGAGAGTCAGGCGTGCGATCTCATGCTGGTGGTGGGTTCGTCGCTGACCATCGTCCCTGCTGCCAGTCTGCCTCTGGCGGCCCGCGGGCAGGGCGCGGAGCTGATCATCGTCAACTTGCAGGAGACGCCGGGCGACGGCGTGGCCGAGGTGGTGATCCACGAAGACGTGGCCGAGGTCTTGCCGCAGATCGTGGCGGCCTGCCGGACCAGCCTGGGCCGGTGAGACTACGGACGAGCCACCGCGTACGAGATTTCGAAGGGTAGCTCCAGGGCACCCTGGGGGCTCGTGAACTGCTCTCTGGCGATCCCGAATACCTGCTCCTTGAGTTGCTGCTGCTTCCCGGTGGAGAGTCGCGAATGCATCTGGGCAAGGCGTCCCAGGGAGAGCAGCATCTCCCAGATACCCTCCACTTCGCGGAAGGTCAGGACGTGAGCTTGTTGCTCCGTGGTGATCTCCGAAAAGCCGCCCCCCTTCACAGCTTCTGCCAGCACCTCGCTCTGTCCAAAGCCGAAGATGGACGGCCCACGCTGCTCGGGGGAAGGCATGTGTGGGATGAAGGGCTCCAGCAAGGCCCGCAAGGCTACTCTGCTCCCTCGCCCGAACACGGAAAGGACGGCGGTGCCGCCTGCCTTGAGGACCCTGTGCATCTCGGACAAAGCGTTGACCGGTTGGGGGAAGAGCATCAGCCCCAGGGCGCAGAGAACGACGTCGAACGAATCAGCAGGGAATTGTAGATGCTCTGCGTCCATGGGGGCGAACTCGACGTTGTGCACGCCAACCTGGGCAGCCCTTTGGCGAGCCAGTGCGATCATGGACTCGGACAGGTCCACGCCCACCACGCGCGCCCCTGGCCCGACCAGCTTGGCTGCCATAAGGGCTGCCGCGCCTCCGCCGGTCGCCACGTCCAGCACGTGCTGTCCACTGTGCAATCGTGCGAGGGCCAGCAGCTTCTCGCTGAAGGGCGCGAAGGCTTGCGTAGCGCACCTATCGTACCTCTCTGCACAAAGGTCCCAAGCCAGGCGCTCGTTGTCTTTGAAAGCCTGTGGCTCAACCATATGGGAATTCTCACCTGTCTCGAAGCGTAAGGAACCCTAGGTATTGTAGCGAAGCGGGCCCGGCAGGGCAAACAGCTTTGTGGCCTAGATAAGTCGGTGCTATAATGCTCACAGTCGATGGAGGAGGTGTAGCCAAGGTGGACGTAGAGACGAAGCGGAAGATCCTGGAGAAGATGCGAAGTGATCGCTACACAGAGCTGTTGGGGATGGAGTTACTGGACGTCGAACCGGGCTACAGCCGAGTGAGCATGGTGATACGGGATGACATGTTCAATTTCAACGATCTGCCACACGGAGGAGCTATCTTCTCTTTGGCTGACGTCGCATTTTCTGCTGCCAGCAACTCCCATGGAATCGTGTCTGTGGCCTTGAACATGGAGATAAGCTACCTGAGGAGCGTACCTTCGGGAACTAAGCTCGTGGCCGAGGCCACTGAGGAACATCTGGGTAGGCGAACGGCTCTCTACCACATCACGGTCAAATCCGAAGTGGGTGACCTGATCGCCTCCTGTCACGGAGTTGTGTACCGCAAGAAAGAGAGATTCCTGGACGACTAGCGACGTCGGCCACAGCCAGTCCAGATTGCGTGACACGGTGTACTGTGCTACACTCCCGCCAGGACCGGAAGCTTTGAGAGGTGGGCCATAAGGAGGTGCGTCAATGCTAGTATCCAGTCGGATGACCCCAGATCCCATCACCGTCACCGATAAGACTCCCATCGACGAGGCGCTGAGGGTCATGCGAGACAAGCGAGTACGACGCTTGCCGGTGGTGAACGCGAAGGGCAAACTGGTGGGCATCGTGGCCGAGAAGGATGTCCTCTACGCTTCCCCGTCACCAGCGACTTCGCTCAGCATCCACGAGATCCACTACCTGGTGTCCAAGCTCACGGTAGGGGAGATCATGACCAAGAATGTGCTCACCGTCACCGACGACACACCTCTGGAAGAGGCGGCCCGGGTGATGGCGGACCATCGGATAGGTGCACTGCCGGTCATGCACAACAGTAAACTGGTCGGCATTATCACGGAGACCGACATCTTCAAGGCGCTTCTGGAACTAATGGGGGCCAGGGAGCCGGGCGTGCGTCTGACGATGAGGATTCCCGAAGGGCAGGGTGTGTTGCCGCTCTGCACAGAGACCATGACCAGGCTCGGTGGACGCGTGCTGGCACTGGTCACGTGGAGCGCGGAGGAGCCTGACTACCGGGTGGTCACAGCGAAAGTGACGGGAGTGGACCGGGAGAAACTGACAGAGGGCATCGGCAAGCTGGGCGTTGAGTTCCTCGACGTTCGGGAGTCCTGACCGGACACCTCTGGTAACGGAGGCCAAGTCTGCCGGCGCCAGGAGACCAACAGAGAGTTTACGACTCACCATTGCTGACGTTTCGTCGGCGAGTTGGAGGAGGCTTCGTCCTTAGACGAAGCCTTTCTGGTTTGGCTGTCCGGGATGGCTTGAGCCCCACGGGGCAGGCAGACCCCGAGGGGTGGTTCAGGGCTCGGTGGTCATCATCGCAGGCTGCTTGGTGAGCTGCGCGGGCAGCACTCAGAGGACCGTGGCCCCGGCGAGACCGAAGGGCCCGTAGACCATCCGGTTGGATGCGTTGTTGGGGTAGTCGGCTCGGCAGGACATAGTTGACCCATCCTCACCGGCTGCGATCGCCCAGCCGCCGTAGTCACCGTGGCAGCGACGGCAGCCTCGCTTGCCCCAGTAGCACTCCCCAGAGTTGGACCTGTTGTCCACGACGCTCCACGGGCCTGGGGACGATCCTTCGAAGCGGTCCTCCAGCAGGGTAGTCCAACAAGTGGGCTGGTGGTCTTAGTCGTTCATCATGAGTGGGAGGGCTTGGCGCGGAGTGCAGCCGTCGCACATGAACAGGGCGGAGACGCTCTTGTCGGAGTCCATGGTGATCGTGGTGGGGCTCGTCCCTCCCCCTGCGTCGCCTGCCCAGGAGGAGAAGTGCCAGCCGGGGTTGTCATTCGCCGTCAATCCCACGATTGTGTCCGGTTCATAGCCGCCGCCGGGGCAACTGGGCTGGGGGTCGGCGACGATGGTGCCGGCTCCAGCGGGGCCGATGTTGATCTCGAGGTCGTGGCAGGCAGGGGTGTAGACCACGTAGTTGGATCCGTAACCCACACTCGAGACGCCGTAACCGATCCACATGTAGCCAGCCTCACCCCAGGAGGGTCCCCACGAGTTTCTCAGTCGCCACGCCCCGTTGGTCCCCAGGTTGTCGTCCCAGCCAACGAGGACCACGGCGTGATTAGGTTTGGTGCACTCGTTGATCTCGAACACACCGCCCCCGTAGTTTCCAAAGGCGGTGCCAGTGCACATGGCCGCAGAGACAGGCCCATGATCCAGGATGGCCTGCTTGATGTCGGCGACCGGTGGAATGCCACTAGAGCCGCCGACGTAGTACCAGTCGGCGATCTTCTCGCGGTGGATATACGGAGGATTGCACTCATCGTCCTCCGCCGTGTAGGGGAAATCGATCTCGTTCACAGCGCCGGCCTCTGGCTCGCCCGGCGGGAACTTCCACTCGTGATAATCGTGGGCGAACCAGCCACCGCCGCAGTCCCAGCCATTCGTGTTGCAGGAGAGGAGGTATTGCTCTGAGAGGTCCCTTTCCAGGCCGTCCTGGTAGAGGATGTTCGACTCCAGGATCCCCACGGTGCTGAAGGCCCAGCAACTGCCACAGCCTCCCTGATTCTTGACAGGAGTACAGGCTCCATAGTCGCACCAGTTGAAGCTGGAGGTCTGGTCCAGTCGCCCGACGTCCCCCAAGTCTATCGAGGGCTGGCTGCTGGGCTGCGCTGCAGCGGACAGGGGCGCAGGCCCAGTGAAGGCCCCTGTGGCCTCCACCTCGAGGGAGAACTCCTGAAGAGGTGGGATGTTTTCCTCCCAGGGTCTGCGGTAGACCAGCCTCAGGGTGGTCTGTCCGGCCTGTGCGGCCTGGAAGCGAAGGATCTGGGTCTCCGGGGCGCCCAGTAGCGGTAGCGCATCCGAGATGCCAGGCCCTGGCGAAGGCCGTGCTTCCCGGGCCTGGAACTCTTCCGCCGTCTGGATGAGGACGCTCTGGTCCTGCACAGCCAGCGGTCCCCGGTCCTCTGCCCACGTGTACCCGGTCGATGGATTGGCCTCCAGACTGATGACCAGGACCACGCCCTCCTGGAGCTGAACCCGGCGCCCGTGATCGTCAGCACGCATCCTGATCTCTGTGGGAGGTGGAGGCTCGGAGGGAGGCGAACTGGAGACGGCGTTGGTGGACAGGACGAGCGCCGCGATAACAATAATCAGTAGTACACCCACGATGCGCAGATAGTCTCTCCGGGTGTGTGTCATGAAGATGTTTGCCCCCCGTAGTGAGCCGTATCGTCTGTTGCGACCGCGGCCCGCACAACCAGCCTGTTCCGGCTGGCCGCAGGCTCAAGCGATCATACTCCACTATCAATTATACCGGAGTTGAAGGGCTCCGGAAAATAGGAAAGGAGTACCATACATGGATGTCCGTGGCAAAGGGCCTCCTGCGAGGCGGTGGATGCGACCTAAGACATGATACGGAATTGCGGTGGTCTCGCGGCCAGTCGTCATCTATGACGCCGGGCACTGCGCAAGAGGACGGAATCGCCCTGGGCCGACAAGGGCACTAGTCTGAAAGGGGGCAGCGAGTGCTCCTCGTATGTGGGGTGAGGGCTCTCCCGCATGTTGGGAGAGAAGCATAGGGACTGTCCACTTATAGTTGCAGGTCTCTGGAAACCTGCCGCTGGCTGGGCATCCTCTTGGCAGCACTTGACATTCGCTCAGAGGTCGGGGATAATGATGGTCGTAGCGGTGCAGCTCATCTGGCCAGACGCACGGCGGTTATGCTGTCCCCGAATGGGCGCAAAGACTAGATCATCGGGCGTGGTTAACCGTGGGCCTTCATGACGCTGGCGCTGGGGAGGAAGGTGCCTCTGGTTCCGCGGAGAGTGGCTGCCCGGGCGATCTATCGAAGGGCTAGTCAACCGGAGTGTCCATCGGGCTCCAGTCTGGGCGGTCTCATCTATTGGAGAGGAAGGAAGGTCCGACGACAGTGCCCTCACGAACAGTAGCCAAGGCGATGTCTATCCTGAAGCAGTTCAGCGTAGAGGAGCCCCAGCTCGGGGTGAGCGAGCTGTCGCGAAGGCTCGGCTTCACCAGGAGCACCGTGCACCGCCTCCTGGCCTCCCTGCGAGAGGGTGGCCTTATCGAGCAGAACCCGTCTACCCGTAAGTATCGCCTGGGACGCACCGCGGTTGATCTGGGATACAATGCTATCTACTCCGACCCGTTGCTGGTGACTGCTCTCCCATACCTGTATTTCCTTTCTGACCAGGTAGGGGAAACGGTATACCTCGGAGAGCGGCGCGGCGATGAGGTGGCCACTGTGCTGCACGTGCTATCGCCCAGCTCGAGGGAGCAGATGCACTGGTATGATCGGCTTCCACTCCATTCTTCCTCATCTGGAAAGGTCCTTCTGGCCAATATCGAGGAGAGCGAACTGGCTGCTTTGCTGGACAAGGGTCTACCCGGCTACACCGAGCACACGGTCACCGATCCCGTGGCCCTGAGGGAGGATCTGGCGAGGATCCGCCAGCAAGGGTTCGCTGACTGCTTCGAGGAGTACTCGCTTGGCATCAACGCTATTGCCGTGCCGATTGCTGGCCAGGACGGCAGGGTGGTGGCGGCACTGAGCGTCCTAGGCCCAGCATACACCCTCACTCGCGACAAGGCCAAGGCGTCGCTGGAGAGGATGAAGGCCGTCTCCAGAGAGATCACTATCAAGCTCGCCTCGCGGAGCGATTGATTCTCCCGTTGCGATCTTAATGCGACGTCAGCGCGTGGCGGTGAGACGGCCAAGACTGCAAACATGCATTCACTTTCGGTCATCTCTGACTGGCGCGCCGGGTCCCTGCGGCGGACTGGTGAGGGATTATCTCCACGAGGTGCGCCTCGAATCCGGCTCTGAGACTGTGCCGTGTTCTCAGTACCAACCGGTCGCAAGCTTGACTTGACAAGTGGGGCCAGGTTCGGTATACTACCGCAAATATAACCAACTATTGCGACATACATGTGCTATGCTTGCCAATAAGCGTTCACCTCGCTCGTCCGCTGGTCTAATTCGGTATCATCCAGAGCGGCATCGCCGATGGCATGCAGCACATGACCGGGAGTGATCTACTGACGCCCGGCTACGAGCGCCGCCGGGCGAATTGGTCAACGCCTCTGGGATTGGCGGGATGCCGATCCGTGGAGCAGTGAGCGAGCTACAGGCAGTGGGCTTCCGAGTCTCCTGGGCGCCCTTGGGTGGCGAGGGATCTCGAGCCCAGTCCAGTTGTGGTTCTTGGCCGCGCTCCAGGAGAAGTAGAGTCAGCGGATGTATTCGCTAGATCTACGCAGTGCAGCGTGCGATTGGGGTCCGCCTTCACCTCTGTCCGCGTCCGCCAGTCCTCTGAAACAGAGCAGCTACCGCGTACACCCTCGCAACTTTGCGGTCTCGTCCTGCCAGAGCTGTGGACCGCTTCGCATTGGACACTCTCACGGTCCCGCAGCGAGTCGAAATCGGTGGCGCTTCGTGCCCTCCCAGCCATGCTAGTCGCGCGGGCGACCCCGTCGGGCCTGTCTCTGAGTGGGGGATCTCGATCGTTGGGGGGGTGTGCCACGCGCCTGCGAGGAGCGAGAAGACAACGACAGAATGTGATCGGGGCGGAGTGCAGGTACTTCAGATCTGATTCTCTGGGAGAAGAATAGGGGGTTCAAGTGGAAGAAGTCAAGAAGATAAGGACGGTTTGCCGTAGCTGTCATGGTGGATGCGGGGTGTTCGCCCACGTCAAGGATGGCAGAGTGATCAAGGTGGAAGGCGATCCTGACTCACCCATCAGCCACGGCGCCATGTGCACGAAAGGACTCTCCATCACCCAGCTCGCCTATCACCCCGACAGGGTGCTCTACCCGATGAAGAAGACCAACGGGGGTTGGGAGAGGATCTCCTGGGACGAGGCCCTTGATACGTGCGCCGACAGGTTCAACGAGGTTATCGAGAAATACGGCCCCGAAGGGATTGTGATTGGCCAGGGAACCGGACGGGACTACGAGAGCCACTTCTCCCGGTTTGGCAATTTGCTGGGCACCCCCAACGTCCTGACGGCCGGGCACATGTGCTACCTCTCACGGATAGGCGCCTCTCTGATCACCTGTGGGAGTCTCCCTGCTTGTGACTATGAAAACAACCCCAAATGCATCGTAATGTGGGGATGCAACCCTCTGTGGACCAACCCGGACGAGTACAAGGGTGTGAACTTCTGGCGGGCCTACGAACGAGGAGCCAAGATGATCTGCGTGGATCCTCGTAGATCTCTCTATGCCGAGAAGGCGGACGTTTGGCTCCAGATACGGCCCGGCACGGATGCGGCCATGGTCTTGGGGTTCTTCAACGTGATCATCGAAGAAGAACTCTATGACAAGGGGTTCGTCGAGCAGTACATCAATGGCTGGGACCCCTTCGTGGAGAGGGTGAGGAAGGACTACCCCCTGGAGCGCGTGGAACAGATCACCTGGGTTGACAAAGAACTCATCCGAAAGGCGGCGAGGTTGTACGCCACCACGAAACCGGCCGGCATCCACTGGGGTGTGACCACGGAGCAGACCCTCAACGCTACCGACTACACCCGGGGCGCGATTGGACTCATGGCCGCCACCGGGAACCTTGATGCACCTGGCGGGAATGTCTTGCACGTACCACCACCGACCAGAAAGGTCTCTGAATTCTCTGCATACAAGGAACTGTCGCCTGAGCAGAGAAAGAAACGCCTCGGCGGTGACCAATACAAGCTCGCCGCCAGAATGACCATCTGTACACCCAAGCCTGTCTGGGATGCCATTCTGACCGGCAAGCCGTACCCTGTCAAAGCAGGATACCTGGTAGGGACCAACCCGCTGGTGACCAGAGCTAACGCCCGGGAGGTACGCAAGGCCCTGAGCAGTCTGGACTTTCTAGTTGTGTCCGATTTCTTCTTGACCCCTACCGCCGAGTTGGCCCACATGTTCCTGCCCGCCGGCACTTGGTTGGAGCAGAATCACGTGTCGGAGAACTGGAAGTTCCACGGATACGTGCTGGCCAGACAGAAAGTCGTGGAGATCGGCGAGTGCTGGCAGGACCACAAGATCTTCATGGAATTGGGCAAGAGAATGGGCCAGCAGTGGTGGGACACCGTGGAGGATGCTCTCGAGTGGCTGCTGGAGCCGACCGGCGTGACCTGGGAGGAGTTCAAGAAGCTAGGCTATCTCCACGGAGAACAGAGATATCGCAAGTACGAGGAAGAGGGCTTCAGAACACCCACGGGCAAAGTGGAGCTGTACTCCACCGTCCTCGAAAAATGGGGTCGCGATCCCCTGCCCAAGTACACAGAGCTGGCGGAAGGACCCTTCTCCGCACCTGAACTGGCCAA
>DATKVP010000061.1:0-3374 GCA_035530015.1 Anaerolineae bacterium
GCCAAGGCGCTGGGCTTTGAGGGCCGGATCGTGGGCATAAGCGTGGCCGCTGATGGGAATACCATGAGGGGGATCCTGCGGGAGCTCGTGCCAGGAACGGCGGAGTCCCTGGGACTGAAGGTGACGGTCGGGGACAACGACCTGCTGGTCTACGACGACTACCTTGGCGAGGGATATGGCGTCCTGGGCGACCCGGAGAGAGAGGCGATCCGGTTAGTGGCTCGGCTGGAGGCGATCCTCCTGGATCCGGTGTACACGGGCCGAGCCATGGCTGGATTCCTGCATCTCATTGAACAGGGCGTTTTCGGGTCGGGTCAGAACATCCTCTTCTGGCACACAGGCGGCACATCAGGTCTCTTTGCCTATGCTGAAGGCCTGATGAAGCGCCGTGGATGACGGCTGAGGCCGCTACCCCGTAGTCCGAAGGCCTCAATGCCGCAGAGGGCGTACTGCGCCCCGCCGACGGTTGGGGTGAAATCGCCCGCAATCCGCTCAACGGATACTCCAGGCTGCCTCTGATGTCTTCAGCGTGAAGTCCGGCCCTCGCATCGTTGACTTTTGGCTTGTGAGTTCGTACAATCACTCAAACCCCCGGAGGCGTCGTTCTCATGGCCAAGAAATTGATGCTCATCGACGGACACTCGCTGGCCTATCGCGCCTTCTTCGCCCTGCCCGTGGACGGCTTTTCGACCTCCGATGGGGAGCTCACCAACGCGGTCTACGGATTCACCATGATGCTCCTCCACGCCCTGCAATCGGAGAAGCCTGACTACATCGCCGTCACTTTCGATGCCCCCGCTGCGACATTCCGTCATGAAGAGTTCGAGGAGTACAAGGCTCACCGCCCACCGATGCAGGAGGAGATGCGCAGTCAGATGGAGCGCATCCGTCAGGTGGTTCAGACCATGAACATCCCCCTCTTCGAACTGCCAGGCTATGAGGCCGATGATCTCATAGGTGCACTGGCCCAGCAGGCCACCAACAGCGAAGCGGAGACGGTCATCGTCACCGGCGATAACGACGCGCTGCAACTCGTTTCGCCCACGGTGACGGTCATGACTCCAGGGGGGTACAGCCAGAGGTTCTCAGATGCCAGGTTGTACGATGAGGAGGCGGTGAGGGGGAAGTACGGCATAGATCCTGTCCTACTGGCGGACTACAAAGGGCTGGTAGGAGACAAATCAGACAACATCCCTGGCGTCACTGGCGTGGGTGACAAGACGGCCCGGCAATTGATTCAACGCTACGGCACGGTGGAGAAGATCTACGAGCACCTGGAAGAGATCGACTCCAGCAGGGCCAAGAGGGCCTTGACGGGTCAGGAAGAGCAGGCCCTGCTGAGCAAGCGCCTGGCTACCATCGTCACCGATGTGCCTATCAGTTTGGATCTGGAATTGTGCCGCACGGGCGACTACGACCGCCAGGAAGTGACGGAGCTCTTCCGCGAGCTGGAGTTCAGAAGCCTGGTACAGAGGTTGCCCACGAGCGAACGAGAGCACCCCACTCAAATGACGTTCTTCGCTCAGGAACCGCTGCCGGCTGAGCAGTCCGTGGCGGTGACCACAGAGGAGCAACTGGTCTCACTGGTCTCCGAACTCGCACAGGCTTCCCGGATCGCTGTCGATGTGGAGACCACGAGTACGGATGCCATGAAGGCGGACCTGGTGGGTCTCTCCTTCGCTGCACAGCCGGGTCACGGCTACTACGTGCCCGTGGGGCATCTGCTGACAGAGGGCTCGGCCGGGCAATTGCCCATGGAGTTGGTGGCGGATCGTCTTCGCCCGGTGTTGGAGAACCCCAGGGTTGCCAAGACTGCACACAACGGCAAGTACGACCTTACCGTGCTCAAGCGCCACGGGGTGGAGGTACGGGGCCTGGATTTCGACACCATGATCGCGGCCTACCTCCTCGAGCCATCGCGCCGGGGCTTGGGCTTGAAGAGCCTGGCCTGGAGCAAGCTTGGCCTGGAGATGAAGCCCATCACCCAACTCATCGGGAAGGGTCGCGATCAAATCACCCTGGCGCAGGTGTCTATCTCTGATACCGCCGCCTACGCAGGTGCCGACGCCGACGCCACACTGCGACTGGTCAGCGTGCTGGAGAAGGAACTGCGAGAGCGGGAGCAGTGGGACCTGTTTCGTGATGTGGAGATGCCGCTGGTGCAGGTGCTTTTGGACATGGAGATGGCCGGGGTCGCGCTGGACACTGGTGAGTTGATGAAGATATCGACGACCATGCACCAGCGCGTCGTGGAACTGGAAGGGCAGATTCAGGAACTGGCAGGCCACCCCTTCAACGTGAGCTCCACACAGCAGCTGGGCCAGGTCCTTTTCGACGAGCTGGGGCTGCCCGCGAAGGCCAAGACCAAGACGGGGTATTCCACCCGGGCAAGTGTGTTGGAGGAGTTGAAGGACCTGCATCCCATCATCGACCTCATCCTGGAGCATCGGCAGCTCACCAAGATCAAGTCTACCTATGTCGATGCTCTACCGGTGTTGGTGAACCGGGAGACGGGCAGGGTGCACACTTCCTACAATCAGACCGGTACTGTCACGGGGCGCGTCTCCTCGAGCGATCCCAATCTACAAAACATCCCTGTGCGCACGGAATTGGGCCGGCACGTGCGCTGCGCCTTTGTGGCTGGGGAGGGCCGGCGGCTGCTGGGAGCGGACTACTCGCAGGTGGAGCTGCGCATCCTGGCTCACATCTCCAGAGACCCGAATCTTCTGGCCGCCTTCGCCCGGGGTGAGGATATCCATGCCAGCACGGCCGCTGCGGTCTTCGACGTTCCTCTGTCGGATGTCACTCCGGCTATGCGTCGCATTGCCAAGACCATCAATTTCGGCATCATCTACGGCATGGGCGAGTACGGTCTGGCGCAGAGGACCGATCTATCCCTGGAGGATGCGCGGAGCTTCATAGACAACTACTTCTCGCGTTACGAGAAGGTGCGCGACTACGTGGAGAAGACGAAGACAGAGGCGCGGGAGGAGGGCTACGTATCGACCCTGCTGGGGCGGCGACGCTACTTCCCGGAATTACTGACCAGCAGTCGCGCCCACACGGGAGTGAAGCGTGCCGCTGAACGCGAAGCCATCAATATGCCCATCCAGGGCTCCGCCGCGGATATCCTCAAGATCGCCATGGCACGCCTGCACCGCGCCCTTCGAGAAAAGGACCTGGCTGCGCGGATGATTCTCCAGGTGCACGATGAACTGGTCCTGGAGGTACCCGCCGAAGAGCTGCCTCCCGTGGCGAACCTGGTGCGCTCGGTGATGGAGGGCGCCTGGGACCTCGATGCTTCGCTGAGGGTGGACATCAAAGTGGGCAAGGACTGGGAACAGATGGAGGCTTACCAGGCTTAGACATGCTAC
>DATKVP010000062.1:0-9521 GCA_035530015.1 Anaerolineae bacterium
AGGGTGATCAAGGGCACGGCGGCCGGAAACAAGTTCTCCCGCCGGCGCACCATAGCAAACCCAATGCCCAACCCCATGAAGGCGGCCAGAAGAGGGAGATTCTTGAAGTACGCAAATAGGCGGAACTCCTCTGAGAGCCACCTGATGAAGAGCATTTCGAAGAACAGGCCGAGGAAACTGATCAGAAAGAGATCAAGAGCCTTCCGCTTCGCCCGCTGGCCTGCATAGAAATCCTCTCCTTGGCAGAAGAAGCGATCTAAAGCCTCCTTGAGTTTATGCCGGAACAGATAGAGCAAGGGAACGGACAGCATGACCAGCATTCCGAAGCCCATCTCGGCTATGTGGAGGCGACCAAAGGCCTCCTCTATGAGCTCCTCTGACAGGTCCTGTACTCCAGACTGTCCTACGTCAAACGAGTATCGAGACCAGAAACCCAGCACGGCTAGCAGTAGTCCTGCCAGGAACAGAAGCAGCCACAGCCATTCTCCTCTCACCACACCCCGCAGGGCTCTCATACGCTTTCCTATTCCGTCCAGTGCGGTCCTCCCCTTCCTCGCGCCCAACTCTGCCTACGCAGCCAGTCGCGCACGAACAATTGTTCCACTCCAAATCTCCCCGGCGCGGTATGTTAGCATTCATACTCACCAGGAGCCGAAGCCCATTGTTGACGGGAAGCGGCGCGCCACAGCGCAGCCCCCGACCCGATGATCAGCATGAAAGAAACAGCATGGGAAACGTGAACGGCCAGCTCAGGCAAGCCAAGAGCAACCAACTCGCCGGCGCTCAGGTCGAGCTCTCCACCACCCAACAAGAGTCTCAGGTGGCCGACCAAGGGCGAATACTCGGGAATGAAGAGCAACTTGGTCAAATCGTTGATCAGCAACATGTACTGATTGAAGTCAATGACCACCCCCAGGAACTGCACGAAGGTGCTGACCACAATCAAAGCAACGAGAGCGGCATGGCGTACTGTCCCTCCTGGCCACAAGGCTCCCAGGGGCAATACTAGGAAGGGAAGGGTGGGCACGAGAAAGCGTGGTCCCCATGACCACCCACCGTACCAACTCCACCAGCCTGCGTGCAACAACAGGTGGATCCCGATTATGGCGGTGAACAAGACAGCTTCCCCTTTGCGACCACCCCTGTAGAAAGCGACCAGACCCAAGGGGGCCACGATCGTCAGCGGGACGAAGAGGAGAAGGCTTTTGCCGGGGCTAAGCAGGAGGCCATACAAGCCCACATACAAAGGTGTAGTCCAACCCTCCTGCTGATAGCCGCCCGTCACGGGGTGGCCGAAGGCGTAGTAGCTATACAGCGAAGCTATCGCCAGAAACAGAACTGCCGGGGCGAGAAAAGCCAATAAGCGCTTCAAGGAGCAGATCCGGTAGCTCTCAATCTGCGAATCTTCGGGGCCAGCGGACATGCTCAATCGCCCACGGAAAGGGGTAGCCCTTGATACTAGCGAGCGAAATGATCTCAGGGCCGGGCCGGTGGGAAGGGCGTAGGCCAGGAAAAGGGGCAGGACAACCGCGCTAGATAGCTTCGTCAGGAAAGCGTAGCCTAGGAAAACGCCAGCCAGTATGAGTTGCTTCAACTTGCCCTGCTCTCTGAAGACGAAGAGGAAGTAGGCCGTGGCCAGCAGACAAAGCGTAGATAGAGGTTCACTGAAATAGTACTTGGCGTAGGGCCAAGCCATCGTTCCCAGGCCATAGACCAGGGACAGACCCACCCCGAGCCGAGACGAGTGATAGAGTCTGCTGGCGAAGGAGAAGAGAAGGACGCAGGTCACAGGAGTGATAATCTGGTTGAGGCGAGGCACGAAAAGGAAAACCAGGGCGGCGTAGTCGGTTCCTGGCAGGAGGGTATTGATGCCCTTGGCCAGCAAATAGAGAGGGATGGAGATCAGGGGCTGGCCCAGACCATAGCGACTATAACACCTGCCATCGACGCCACGCACAGCATTGGGTAGTCTGCTCCTGCAACGGATGGCGGACTGATGATGGTCCACAATGCTTGCGGTGGTTCGCAACATAGTTTCCCCATCAGTCGAGTACAAGCCTTCCCCCACGCTCAGCAGGCAGAGCCCAACGAAGAAAAGGAAAACCAAGCATGCGGTTCTTCGCCTGCTATTCCGCATCGTCATCTAGAACACGAACCTTTCCCACGCGGACGTACTCCTCATCAGCGCCCACAACCGGAAGATAGGTCTGAGTGGCAGGGTCATATACACGGACCCACAGTCTGTGAATTCCAGAGGGAGTAGAGGGGTCTACGAACAAATCGAACACATCGCGGACGACGTCTCCTTTCTCCCAAAGAGTAGTAGGATAGTGGCCATCAATGGGCTGGCGCAGATATTCGCCCCAGACATTCCCCTCAGCATCCCTGAAGAAGAGAGAGATTCGATAATCCGATTCCAGCTCTGACAGAGCCTGCCAATACAGACTGATCTGGATGGGATCGCCGGGTTTGACCTCCAGAGGTCCCAGATCACAGCCCAACAGGCCAAGCTCGTGGTCGAAGTTCGCCTGGCGCAAACGAGGGATATCCAATTCTGCCACGGTGGGAGGGGAGGGAGCCCTGGTGACGGAGAACGGTGCAGTGGGGACGAAATCCTCAGCCAGGGGAGTGTCATCAGAAGTAGGCGTAAGACGGGATCCGGTGATCAGATCGTACATACCTATCTTCGCCTGGTACTCCAGAGGAGGAGCATCGGGCGGGATGGCCAGGTCAAACCGTTGGATGACCAAGTCCCCTTGTGTCCAACTGGACACGGGGTATCCCAGAGTATCGACTTGAGTCCACACATAGCCGCGCATGTCTACCAGGTGGGCGAAGAAGGCATAGCGCAAATCCGGCCTGGTTGGCTGTGGGACATGCCAGTATAGCAGCAAGGGCAGGTCACTACCTGCTGCGGCCGTCTCTGGCGCTTCGTAGCCAATTAGCTCAACGCGGTCCTCCAGGTTCACTGAGAGTAGATGTCGCGGCTGGAATGCGCGAAGATTCGCCAACTCCCCGGTTCCCAGGCGATAGGCAACGAAGGTCGGCACACCATGCGGATCAAGAACGGACTCCGCAACGGGCAGCTCTGCAAGAAAACGGCCCGCCAACTCCTCATGCAACGGACAAGTGGCGGGAAAGACGTACAGTGTATCTCTGGACGAGTCTATTGCGGGAAAGACCAGCGCCTGCTGCCCATCGAACCACTTGATTGGCCACCGCTCGCCCATCATGAAGTTGAGCACTTGCTGGTCGAGATCTGCCGCGAAGGATGCAGAGACGCAGACCACCTCGTCGACAACGGATTCATCGAGGAACTTCGCCACCGCGCTCAGGTCAGCGCGGTAGATGTCTCGGACCTCCGCATTTCGTGCCCACACGGTGAAGTAGTCACGGTACGCCAGAAAAGCGTTCGAGAGCAACAACAAGACCACCGCCGCCAGCAGTGCCCTGCTGCCCCGTGTGCCGAACCTCCGCCTGGTCCAACCCCATGCCAGATCCAGCGTCAAGGCCGGCAAGACGTAGATGGGCGTCAGCGAGCCGATGGCCCTCAACGTCGAAGGACTGTGCCGAGTGATGGCACTGGGTACGATGTTGACGCCGAGCCAGATCAGAAGAAAACCATACTCTGGCTTGCGGATTCTGCGCAGGCAAACCACCAGCCCGATGCAGAACAGGCAAAAGGTCAGGGGGTCGAAGATAGGTCTCCCAGAGAGGTTGTATCGCCACTCGGGATCCCCACGAATGCCGAACATGCCCAGTACGCTCAGCACGTCGCTGAGTATGGGACCGGGCTGTCCAGCAAGAAGAAGGTTGATGTGGTCACTCAGATCTCGAGCCCGAGCTGTAGCCGCAAGAGGGTGAGTGTATACGTGATATCCCATAGGTAGAAAGATGATGAGAGCAATGGTCAGCGCCAGGAGGATACCCCGCCAGTGCTTGAGAATGAGCCCCCTCTGGAAAGGCAGCAGATAGAGCACGATGAAGAACACGATGCTCAGCGGGATCAGGAAGCCGGAGGTGTACGTGTAGAAGCTGCCCCCGAGGAACACACCTGCCAGGACGAACGGCAGGATCCCACCGCGCCGTAGCCCCACCCAGAACGCGTAGAAGCTAGCCAGGGCCATCATCAGAAGGGTGATCGGACGCAAGGCGACCCTGCTGTCGAAGATGTGCCAGAAAGACACGGCCAGCATAGCCGTGGTCAACAGGGCAACCCTACGATCGAACAACTCCTTCGTCACACGGTAGCTGAGGACGACCGTAAGGATGCCGCAAACCAGTGACACGAAGCGCAGAGCGAAGAAGTTGGGCCCAAAGAGAATGATGGAGAGCGCAGTCAGATACGGGAAGAGAGCCTCTTCGCCCCCATTGGCATCGAAGAAAACTGGCCAACCCCCATCCAGTATATCCAGAGCGAAATTGGCCTTGAAGATCTCGTCGTGCTGCAGACCTGGCGGCGCAGCCTCGAAGAGATTCACTCGCAAGAAGGTGGCTGCGAGAAGAATGATGACCAGGCCTGCCATCTCGCAGACGGCAGGAGACCCAGGCGCTGCCCGCAGCGCCCTGATGCCCTTCAATACCTTTCCTCCTAGACCCACGGCAGGTATGTACGCATTATAGCAACCTGCCTGGCATGCCGCAAAAGGGGTGAAGAAGAGGGGGCCAAAGCTCGACCGCGGCGCCAGCGGCTTTGCGAATGTCACGCCTACCGAACGTGTACAGGGGTGGCCTCGAGCGAGATCCTATCGCCCACCACCGCCCCCTCCTCGTTCAGGACGGGCAGGCGAAGCATGATCGAAAGATCGTACATCCCCGTCTCGATGGCGTACTCGCCCGGTGGAGCATGCTCCTGCACCCCAATCTCATACTGATCGACCACGTACTCGCCTGAGATCCAACTGCTGGTGGGCAAGGTACCGCCACCAGGAATCCCGTCTTTCTGACCCCAGATTCGATTCTCACCGTCGATGAGGTGGTTGAAGACAGTGTACGAGGTATCCATCTCAGACAAGGCCTGCCAGTACAGAGTGAGGTGGATAGCGCCCCCAGCCGTCACTTCCTGCTCGGCCAGGTCGTAGCCCAGCAACTGGACGCTCTCACCCAGTCGCGCTGACAGCGGATACCGGATGGATGGCGGAGGCTGGGTCTGATGAGCCCTGCCCTGCACCATCACCCGTCCCAACACGTGATTGTTACCCCAGTAGGGACCCCAGTAACGCAGCGGTACTGGACTCCCATCGCTTGTATTGTGGAGGCTAAGCACCAGGAGGTACTCTCCTGTCGGTGCACCTGCTGGAATCCACAAACGGTGCAGCCCACGAATCAGTTGACCCTCCGCCCACGTGGTGTTCGGATACCCAGGCCCAGCAGGCTGGCCTTCTACGGTCGCCCAAGTCTCGCCGTCTCCATCTTCCAGCCGCAGGGAGAGATAGTGTTCCTCACACTGATCCGCCAGCACTCTCCAGAACAGGGTCAGGTCCAGCGCATCGCCAGACTGAAAACTTTCACCTCCGAGGGAATACCCCAGGAACCGGATGCCAGAGGTGAAATCAGCCGTCTGAGGGTACTGAATGAACAGAGCTTGGTCTGACGGAGGTACCGCGGGAGTGCTCACTGATACCTCACCCAGGACCTTCTCCACGCCCCGAGGAGCGCCGGTCTCGTCCAGCACATCCAGCCACTCCCCGTTTTCGAGGCGGTACACGCCCAACTGAAGGCGGTACGATCCCGGCGGCGTGCCGGCCGGAATGAGGAGCGCCTGGCGATCAGCTACTTCGCCGCCCACAGGCTCCTCGTGGAATGGACGCAGTCCTCCCAAGGGCTCTCTATCCTCGGCGGCCCAGACTCGACCCTGCTCGTCCACTAACCGCAAGGCAACCTGGTACCTGCCTTGTAGCTCCCCATCCACCCTCCAGTGCAGGTCCACAAGGGCGGTCCCCCATCCCGCTTCCTGCGGACCAGGAGTCAGCCCATAGCTGAGCAGGGAGATCTTGTCTCCGAAGTTGGTGCCTTCGGTCGTCTGAGTCATTGTCGGCGCCGCACTATGGCAGCTCAATCGCGTGCTCTCGCTGAACCACTGACTCAGGATGGGGTAGTACTGCTGGAAGAGGTACCCTTCTACATTGCTCTCGATGATCCTGCCCAGCGCTTGATGAGTCGGCAACCACAGGAAGCGGTGCTGCTCCAGAAGGCTGTCTAGATCCTGAACCATCAGCCTGCGATCGGCAGCCCACCGTTCGCTGGTCACGTCTGTCGGTTCCTTAGGCGTGAGGTACAGGGATGGCAGCTCCCCTCTATAGTAGGCACGGAAATAGCCGATTTGCCACGGATGGACGGCTACGATCACATCGTCGGGTCGGGCCAGAGCTTGAACCTTCTCCACCACCGGACGATAGTCGTCGCCGGCGTACCGCTCGACGGAGTAGAAGTCGAAGAGAGGTGGAGTGTTTACCACCAGTACAAAGAATACCGCTATCGCGCTGGCAACCCGCAACCGCGCCTGTAGCCACAATATGCCGACGGCGACCAGCAGGTAGAGAGCAGGGGCTGAGAACAGGAACAACCGTTCTATGGCCGGGGAGGTGAACGGATACCGGACGTTCACCACATATCCCAGAGAGAGAGGGACGAACAGATACACTCCGGCGAACAGCGCGGCTTCGGTTCCTGACCATGCCCCACGCTCACGCTGGCGACGTGCTGCAAAGCACGCGATCGCGCCCAACAACGCCAGGCCAACCACAAGCACAGCAAGCCACGACAGAAACGATCTGGACTGGCTCACGTGCCCGACCGAGAACGCGACCAGATGCCTTTGCACGTAGATCCACGGCTCCAGAGGGACGTCGCCCTCCTTCACCAGCTTGTTGCCCACGTAGGCCACGAGTTTGGGCCCCGCGTACAGCAACCAGGGGACATAGGCAATCAGCAACGCGACCTGCGCACCAATCCATCTGGGCAGGGTGCCCTTGTGCCGGCGGAAACGTATCAGCAGGAACAGCGTCTGCGCCGCCGGTATAGAGGCGGCGTAATACTGGGTATACATCGCCAGCGAGGTGACCATAACGTACGCCACCCAGTGAATCCAGGTCGCCGAACGTGATCGCTGCCCCTCCAGCAATGCCAGGAAGAAGTAGGTAGAGGCCAACGCCAGCAGTGTCACGAGCGCGTACATGCGGGCTTCCTGGGAGTAGTAGACATGAAAGGGAGCCACAGCCAGAATCAAGGCGGCAAAGATGCCTACCCTCCGGCCGAAGAGGCGCCGACCGACTACAAACATCAGGGGAACGGAGACAACGCCAACGGCGAGGGAGAACAAGCGCACCGACACCGCGCCGGGACCGATGAGGAGAGTCCAGAGGTGGAGGGCCAGGTAGTATAATGGGGGGTGGATGTCAATGGCCGTGCGAGCGATCATCGAGGGCACGTCGGCAGTGGCGAAATACACTGTCCAGCCCTCGTCCCACCACAGTGGCTGGAAACCTAGTTCATACGCGCGAATCATGAAGGCGAAGAGCGTGAGCGCCGAGATCGAGATGAGTCTCCGCCCCTTCCAGTGCTCACCCGCCCATGTCTCTCCGCATCCTGACGACTTCATCCCCAACAACTCCACAGCACCGACAATTATAGCATACAGCCCGGTGAAGGGCACCACCCTAGCTTGCGCACCCGGCTCCGTTCCCATCCCACGCACCAGGCCCGTTTGAGCTTTTGGCGGGTTTGCGGTAGAATTCAAATGATAATCCGGGAACGAGGTGGACTTCATGGACGTGATTCTGCTCAAGGACGTGGCGAGGCTGGGCCAGGCCGGAGAGGTCTGCAATGTGGCTCCGGGATACGCACGGAACCATCTCATTCCCCAGGGGCTGGCCGTGATGGCCACGAAGGGAGCTGTCAAGGAGCTAGAGCAGAGACAGCAGGCCGAGGCAAGGCGCCAGAAGCAGGTCGAGGCGGATGCCCACGGGCTGGCGCAAGAACTCGATGGTATCGCTCTGACCATCCACGCCAAAACGGGCGAGAAGGACCGCTTGTATGGCTCTATCACCAGCGGGGATATCGCCGCAGCCCTGGAGAAGGAAAGCGGAATAAGCGTTGATCGGCGCAAGATAGAGCTCGAAGAGCCGATCAGGCAACTGGGAATATACACAATCCCCGTGCGACTTCTGTCTGATGTCTCGCCACAAATCAGGGTGGACGTCGTGGGACAGGATGAGGATGTGAGGGAAGAGGATACTACCACGGATGAAGGGGATTGACAGAGACTCGGCTGAATACGATTTCGTCAGACAGCTTCTGGAGAACATAAAGTGCGTCGTCTGCTCGGAGGAGTACGAAGAAGACGACGTGTCTATCATGGGCCAGCAGGACGAACTGTGGATGCTGATGGTCTTGTGTCACCGCTGTGGCACGCAGGGGATAATCCTGGCCATGGTCAAGGAGGATGAACACATCGAGCTGCTCACGGATCTGACACCTGAGGAACTGGATATGATCTATGATCTCCCTGCGATCAACAGCGAGGATGTCCTGGACGTTTATCAGTTCTTGCGCGATTTCGATGGCAGTTTCCTGGACTTGTTCAAGGAGGACCTGGACGAGCCGCGCCGCTGATCCAGAAGCAGATTCCACACAACATATGGAGGAGCCACCGCCTTGGGGCAGTGGCTCCTTTTCATATCCGCAGCATGACGGCGTCGCACTCATCCACAGCTAGTAGTCACGCGAGAGCAAGTGGCGATTGCCGACATGCACCCTGACCAGGCCAGCGTCCCTGGCAGCCTGCTCGCACTCCTCGGCGTGGCGCACCGACGTGCGGGGCAGATCAGCCATGAAGAAGTGAGGATGGAATCCCAGCAGAGAGTAAGGGATGCCGGGATCGAGGGAGGCGATGAAGGATGCCAAACAGCTCACTTCTTGTGCATCCACGTAGCCAGGAACTAGGAGAGTACTGGCGACGAGCAAGGGCGGCTCAGCACGCTCGGCGATGCGGGCCGCCGCTCTGGCGAAGTTGTCTAGGGTTCGCTCGTTGCTCACCCCTGTCAGTGCCGCATGCAGTTGCTCATCGTAGGCCTTGAGATCGAACTTGACGCAGCCACCCGTGTCCAGGGCGAGATCGATCGCCTTGTCGAGCAACCTGGGATGCATAGAGCCGTTTGTCTCCCAGCAGATTCTCACCCCTCGTGAAGCGAGTGCCCTCGAAGTCGCGAGGGCGTGCGGCATTTGTGCTGCCGGATCACCTCCGAAGTAGCATACGCAGAACGTCCGAGCGTTGGCTCTCGCAGCCAGTTCTGTGGCACTCATCGCTTCGTCTTCGGGCAACATGCCCTTGTACTGCCAATTCTGGCAGAAAAGACAGTTGAAGGTGCAAGCCCCGTAGAACACCGCCAGGTTGTTGTACCCATGCTTCTTCTTCCCTGCGCAGACCCACGCAGCCACACAGTTGGTGGGCAGAGGATCGTAGTACCAGTGCAGAATCCCCCTCTTCGGGGTTCCCGCCAGGTGGGTCAGCTTGCCTCCCC
>DATKVP010000063.1:0-2454 GCA_035530015.1 Anaerolineae bacterium
AGGGGAGTCGAGTTTGTCTTCTCCGTGCTCAAGCACACGTTTCTCCATATCTGGCTATCCCTGAGCTATCCAGCCCACAGGAGGAGGAATGGAAAGCGACCTGGCGGAAACCGCGGAGGGTATCGTCCGGCGCTGGCTGCCGGCGATGCTCGAGGGCCTCGATCAGGTCACCGACGAGGAACAGCGGATCAAGATCTCGGAGTTCTGCGGCCGCTCCTGCGCAGAGCACGCCTTCGAAGAGATAGCCAGGATCAAAGAGGAGGCTCGGGACAGGGAACACCTTCTCCAGTTGATCAACGAGCGTATCCCCTGGTGCGGCGACTGGGTGTGGGAGGATGGGAAGGTCCGCACCGTGTGCACCCAGTGCGGGTGTCCCCTGGTGGTGGAGGGGTACGTCAATCGTAGTCCCACTTTCTGCCTCTGCTCCCGGGGCTGGGTGAAGGCCGTGTTTGGGGAGGCCCTGGGCGAGGAGGTAGACGTATAGCTGGTCCAGGCCATCGGCCGAGGCGACGAGTGTTGTGAGTTCCTGGTCGTTCCCAGAGCTGGGAGGTCTTAGCATGAGTAGGGGCACGGCATGCCGTGCCCTGTGGTTCCCAGACCTGGGAGGTCTTCAAGACCTCCGAGGTCTCAAGGTTGCACCTTGACAACCTCCTCCGGAGCGTATACAATTTGTATGCAATCGTATACGAAATGTATACTCTCGGGAGGGTTACGTTGGAAGAGCTCTTTTCCTCGCAAGCCAGGGTGGCCATCTTGAAGCTCCTTCTCCTCAGCGGGGGAAGGCGCTTCTATCTGCGGGAGATCGCCACTTTGACCGATCAGCCGGTGCGCGCTGTGCAGCGGGAACTGCCCAAGCTGGAGCGTATCGGCCTGGTGGGGCACACCGTGAGCGGGAACCGCAAGTACTATGAGGTGAACAGGGACTGTCCCATCTTCGGGGAGCTCAAGTCCATCTTCCTGAAAACCGTCGCTCTCGGTGACGCCCTGAGGGATCACCTGGACCAGGCCAAGGGAAGCATCCGCGTCGCCTTCATCTATGGTTCTTACGCCAGGGGCGAGGAGAGCCTGGCCAGCGACGTCGATCTCTTCGTGGTGGGGACCATCGACGCTATGGAACTATCAACCGCCCTGGCCCCTGCCAGAGCGGAG
The DNA here is from genome assembly GCA_035530015.1 of Anaerolineae bacterium. Taxonomy (GTDB): domain Bacteria; phylum Chloroflexota; class Anaerolineae; order UBA7937; family B3-Chlor; genus JAUVXJ01. Next base: position 1,150 of record DATKVP010000063.1, read on the forward strand.
CTGTCTCGTGAGATCAACCCGGTGCAAATGACGCCGGACGAATTCAGGGGCAAAGTGGCGTCGGGTAACCATTTCGTGCTCTCCCTTCTGGAGGGAGCCAAGACCTTTCTGGTGGGCAATGCCGAAGATCTTGAATCGCTTGCTGGCCGAGGGAAATCTGAGAAGGCATAGAACCTCGGCGCGCGAGATCGCTGACCTGCTGACATTGGTCGATCGGGATCTCGCCGACGCAGCGGTGGAGGAGGTGTCGGCGGATCGACGCTTCGCCATCGCCTACGAAGCGGCCTTGCAGCTGGCTACCATCACCCTCTACGCCGCTGGCTACGAGACGCACGGCACAGGACATCATTTCAACACCTTCCAGGCCTTCAGGGAGGCGATGCGCGCCAGAGGTGGCAGTACGCGGACTACTTCGACGTCTGTCGGAGCAAGCGCGCCACTACTTCCTACGACAGGGCCGGTGAGATTTCGGAGACAGAGGTGGAATCGCTCATGGCGAAGGTCGAAGCCTTCAGGGAGGATGTTCTTTCGTGGCTGCGGAAGAGCCATCCGGGGCTGGCAACGAGCATCCCTGATCCCGGGAGATAATGTGATGTCCAGCTTCTGCCTGTGCTCCCGAGGTTGGGCGAAGGAGGTAGACGTCGAGCTGGTCCAGGCCATGGGCTAAGGGGGATCACGTTGGCGAATGTCCAGTCGCTCCCAGCGAATCGATGCCCAGTTGGCCCCTGCGGGCATGGTGAGATTGCCCGGAACCCGTCCGGCGAATACAGCGGCTGCGGAGACTTGTCTTTGAGCAAAGCCAGCACCATAATAAGAACCGGTGTGACTCATCCTGGAATGGCAAGGAGGTTCTCATGAGCGCACCTGTGCTCACAGAATACCGCCACATCACCCGAGTGCCTGGCGTATGCGGTGGCCGACCAGTCATCAAAGGCACGCGGACTGCGGTGAAGGCAGTCGTAGGTTACTACAAAATGGGGCTCAGCGTGGAGGAAATCCTGGAGGGCCTGCCCCACCTGACGCCCGCTCAGGTCTATGAAACCCTGAGCTACTACCACGAGCACCAAGCCGAGATCGAGCAGGACATCGAAGAGAGCCGGGTGGAGCACCTGATACAGGGCTATGGTCTAAAAACCACCAGCGGAGGGCTTATTGTAGCCGAGGAAGGCAGTGACTGCTGAACCCCCTCTCTTTTGCCGTCTGTACCTGGATGAGGACGTCCACAGGCGTGTGGCCGCTGCCCTCCGGCTACGCCATTTTGACGTGGTGAGTGCCCACGAGGTGCAGCGCTGGGGACTCACCGAC
>DATKVP010000064.1:0-2599 GCA_035530015.1 Anaerolineae bacterium
TACGCGGGCCTTCCGCTGGTGGCGCCCCTCCTCATGTCCTGGGGCCAGACGCGAGCGGCCAACGCCATATACATCGTGTACCAGTTCCTCTGCCACCAGATGCCTTCCCGCTCCTTCTTCGTCGGACGTTTCCAGGTCGGACTCTGCCAGCGAGACCTCGCTATGTACGGGGGCGCATGTCTGGCGGGCCTGGCCTTCGCCCTGGTCAGGGATCGAGTCAAGCCACTGCCCATCCGGGTGTGGCTGATCCTCGTCGCGCCGCTTGCTCTGGATGGGGTGACGCAACTCCTTGGTCTGCGCACCAGCACTTGGCAGCTGCGCACCATGACTGGTTTCTTGGCCAGCGGGGCTACGATCTGGCTGGTGTATCCCTATCTGGAGCAAGCCTTCAATGAGGCTGAACAATCAGCACGGGCTCAGTTGACGAAGGCGCGGGCGAACAGCTCCGAGGATGCGGGATGAGCTCGTCCCGGGGCTCTCGCGGGCTCCAGACGGAGGGCGCTAGCCACGCCGTCGCTGCTGTCGGCGATCCAGTCCCTTCTCGCTGACGACCTGGTAGCCCGACACGTAATACTCGGTTCCTCGCCGGCTGCGAACGTAGTCGTCCACCTCACGGTCGTCTGTCTCCAGATCGAGCCTTAACTCGATCTGATGTCCCTCGATCGTGCGTGCCCGGACGGACTCTGAGGCGTCTGGCTCCTCACCCAGCGTCTGTGGTTCGTAGTCCGGGTCCAGCTCGATCCAGCGCGCACCGCCTTCCACTCGCTGCACATAGAAGAGCTGACTGCCGCGCCATCGAAGAATGCCGAATTTAAACGGGGGGGCAGGTGAACCAGCGGCACCGGGTCTGGCTGCCATGGCGTTGCCGTACTCTTCGAACAGCTCTGCCAGTTCAGCCCCCTTGGCATCTTCACTCTCGGCAGCGTCAAGCTCTGAGTCTCCCGTCAGTCTCGCGTAACCATACTTCTGGGCCATGGACGATAGAAACTCATCACCGGCTTCGACCACGCGCCAGATGTTCACCAGCTGAAGAGTCAGCGTCCTGGCTTCGGAGGCCCGACGTGTCGCCAGGTCGACACGGTTGACCGTCGATTGCCAGAGATGGGTATCTGGCGCATCCAGGTGTTGCTTGAAGCCGTGAATCAGCTCAAAACAGCCATTGGCCAATTGCAGGGATTTCTCGACCAGATCATCCAGGTCACCGGAGCCTGGCTCCCGCGCTTGCAGAACCAACTTCTCACCCACAAGCCTGAGCGAATGGAGGTGCAGATCTAGTCTCGTTAGCGACTTGAGGATCTCTTGAGAGCTTCTTTGTTCGTCTCTTACCATGGCGACCCGGCCACTCCTATCATCATTAACTACCTGTTCTGTCAATCCAGCGCTGGACTTCTTCCTTCTCATCGTCGAGCGTGCTAACCCTACCATCCAATCTGGCGTCTCGCAGCGCACCGAGTATTTCGGTGTAGAGAGGTCCAGGGGGGAGACCCATCCTTCTCAGCTGATCACCGTCAATCATGGATGTGACCGAGCCAAGCTCGCTGTGGAAAAGCTCAAGCCGCTTCTTCACCAGGTCCTCGTCGGATGCCAGCCAGCAGACGAAGATCACATCGTCATCGTATGGCGAGAGCAGGTGGTAGATGCTGCTCCGAGCCAGACCTGTGTCGGCCAGGGACGGCAGCAGAGAGTTCAGTCGCTTGCCCTCGACGAGGAACCGCGTCTCATCCTTGGGCAACTTCAGCCGAACCGCAAGCGTGCGGATATCCTCCTCAGACGCCCTCGTGCCCACCATGGCCAGATAGCTGATGCCTACAGCAGGACCTCGGGACTCCGGCCCGTCTGGCCCATCGGGCGCCAGGGAACGCCACTGGGCCAACGCAGCCGGGTAGCTCGCCACTCGTTGCTCCAGCCAGTCATCCCACTCCAGAAGTGGCGATATCTGGTGAAGCACCCCCAGCTCCGACAGCCGCCGCAGGGGTCTTACCGGATCGTCCTCCTGGAAGACGGCATCCAGCTCCTGGCGTATGCGCTCGCCACTGACCCTGTCGAGCCACTCCAGTGCGTCGGAGATCAGTTCTTCGGTCATCTCCTCCAACTGAAACCCAAGCCTTTGCTCCAGGCGCACCGCGCGCAGCATCCGAATGGGATCCTCGATGAAACTCAGATTGTGGAGCACACGGATCAAGCCTTCCTTCAGGTCTCTCTCCCCACCATAGAAGTCCAGGAGATCCCCGAACGTGTCTTCATCCAGACTGATAGCCATGGTATTGATGGTGAAATCCCGCCGATACAGATCCTGCTTGATCGAACTGCGCTCCACCTGCGGCAGCGCCGTGGAGTACTCGTAGAACTCCCGTCGGGCCGTGGTGAAATCGACAAACGGAACGGCGTTGTCTTCACCCTCAAAGATCAGCTTCGCCGTGCCGAACCGATAGTGGCTGTGCACGCGTCCGCTGGAGAGCTGCGAAAGACGTTTCGCCAGGGCTATGGCATCCCCTTCGACCACGATATCCAGATCCAGGGCTGGCTTATCTAGCAGCAGGTCGCGCACAAAGCCGCCTACCAGGTACAGTGAGAAGCCCATCTCCTTGGCCAACCGGCT
>DATKVP010000065.1:0-2945 GCA_035530015.1 Anaerolineae bacterium
AAATCTAAAGGAGGAAAGGACGCCACAATGGGGGAAAAGATTGGGGTCTTCGTAGCCTGGCCGTACGCCAGCGGTGACCGGCACCTGGGTCACGTGGCGGGCGCCTATCTCCCGCCCGACATCTTCGCCCGCTATCACCGCATGCGTGGCAACGACGTGATCATGGTCTCAGGCTCCGACTCCCACGGCACCCCCATCACCATCGCCGCCGAGCAGGAGGGGATTGCGCCGGAGGAGTTGTTCCTGCGCTACCACCGGCGCTTCCTCGATGGTTTCGCGCAGCTGGGACTCAGCTTCGACCTCTTCACCCACACCGACACCCAAAACCATCGTGAGGTGGCACAGGACATCTTCGCCAAGCTCCTGGAGAACGGGTACATCTTCAAGGATGTGATGAGGCAGCTCTACTGCGAGCAGGAGGACCGGTATCTTCCCGACCGGTACGTGGAGGGCACCTGTCCCCTCTGCGGCTTCGACAACGCCCGAGGCGATCAGTGCGACAAGTGTGGCCGGCCCCTGGACGCCACGGAACTGGTAGAGCCTCGCTGCAAATTCGACGGCAGCACCCCTGTAGTGAGGGAGACGGAACACTTCTTCCTCGACCTCCCCGCCTTCACCGAAAGGCTGACCGAATGGCTCGAAAACAAGGACTTCTGGCGCCCCAACGTCCTCAATTTCACGAAGAACATGCTAAGGGATGGGCTCCGCGCACGCCCCATCACCCGTGACATGAAGTGGGGCATCGAGGTCCCTGTGGAGGGGTACGAGGACAAGTGCATCTACGTCTGGTTCGAGGCGGTGATCGGCTACCTGTCGGCCAGCATCGAGTGGGCCAAGAATGCGGGCCATGCGGAGAGGTGGCGGGAGTGGTGGCAGCAGCCTGCCCGAGGGTACTACTTCATCGGCAAGGACAACATCCCCTTCCACGCCATCATCTGGCCCGCCATGCTCATGGGGTACGGCGACCTCAACCTGCCGTATGATGTGCCCGCCAACGAGTACCTCAACCTGGAAGGGCAGAAATTGTCGGTGAGCAGGAAACTCGCCGTCTGGCTCCCCGAGTACCTGAGCCGGTACGACCCGGATCCCCTGCGCTACTACCTCACCGTCAACGCACCGGAGAATCGGGACACCGACTTCTCCTGGCACGACTTCTGGCGAAAGAACAACGACGAACTGCTGGCCACCTGGGGCAACCTGGCCCACCGGGTGCTGACCTTCACCTACCGCAACTTCGAGCAGAAGGTGCCCGAACCGGGAGAGCTGAGAGAGAAGGACAAGGCGATCCTCCAAAAGGTCGAGGGTACCTTCGACCCCGTCGGCGACCTGATAGGCAAGGCTCGCTTCAAGGCAGCGCTGGCCGAGGTCATGGCTGTGGCTCACGAGGCGAATCGGTATCTGGACGAGCAAGAACCCTGGAAAGTGATCAAGGAGGATCGCCAGGCCGCGGCCACCACGATGTACGTGATGATGGGCGTGGTCAACTCCCTCAAGATCCTCTACTATCCCTTCCTGCCGTTCACCTCTCAGAAGCTACATGAGTGCCTGGGATGCGAAGGCAGCCTCATGGGCCAGTCGAGGATAGGGACCTTCGAGGAAGACGGGAAGACTCATGACGCTCTGGTCTATGATCCTCCCACAGCCAAGGTCTCCTGGGCGCCCAGTTCGCTGCCGGCAGGGCATGCGCTGAACGAGCCTCAACCCCTGTTCAAGAAGCTGGACGAGAGCATAGTGGAAGAGGAGCTGGCCCGCCTGGGATAGCAGCAGGGGCCACTTTTGCATCGAAAGGGGAAGCTCGTGAAGAGGGACCCCCATCACCTGCTCGGAATCCAAATTGCCTTCGCGCTGATACTGGCGTTCTCTCCCGCCGCTTGCACCGCGCTGCCGCCCCAAGCCTCGGATACGGCCACGACCCCTGTCATCACCGGGCAGCCCACTCCTCTCCTCGAAACGCCTACAGCCGGACCGGAGCCTTCGCCATCTGTGCCACTCACGTCATCGCCCGAGACACCTACCCCGCTGCCCAAACCCTCGCCGTCCACTGCCCAAGCCGACGTGGTTTTCCACAATGGCTCGATACTGACGATGGAGACTGATCAGCCGGAGGCGCAAGCCCTGGCTATCCAGGGTGAGAGCATCCTGGCCGTTGGCAGCGACGAGGACGTTCTGCCTCTCGCCGGGCCGCAAACACAGCTGATCGACCTCCAGGGCCGGACGCTCATGCCCGGCTTTGTGGACGCTCACACCCACATACTCTCCTCTCCCGATCACTACGGCACGGACTTGGAGGGCGTTCAAGATCTCGCCTTGATGTACGGCATCACCACCCTGGCGGATGCGAGTGGTACCCCGGATCTCCTCCAACGGCTACAGCCGTTAGAGCGGGAGGACAAACTGCGCGTCCGCACCAGCGTCTATATGATGTACAACAGCGCCTGCGGGGATGCCATGGGAGAGTGGTACCGAGAGTATGCACCTACGCGCGAGCCTGGTGAAATGCTGCGCATCGGGGGAGTGAAGATCTTCGCCGACGGTGGATCCTGCAACGCCCCGGCGGTAAGGCTTCGAGTACCCCAGTGGCGTGGGGCGTGGTGACCTGTACTTCGCCCAGGAAGAGTTGAATCAGGTCATGGCGGGCATCCAGGCGCAAGGCTATCAGGTAGCTATCCATGCACTTGGAGATCGGGCGGTTGAACAGGCCCAAATAGCCATCGCCGCCGCCCTCGACGGACAACCCAACACCTTGCGGCACCGCGTTGAACACAACGCTGTTCTGCGTCCCGATCTGATGGGTCGCTACAGCGAGATTGGGATTGTTCCCCTGATCTTCGGGAGATTCGCGACCTGCTCCAGGCTAGGAGCCAGCAGTAAATTCAAATACGTAGTCCCGGCAGAGTATCAATCCTGGGAGTGGCCCTGGCGGGAGCTCCTGGACGCCAATCCCG
>DATKVP010000066.1:0-4924 GCA_035530015.1 Anaerolineae bacterium
TGCCGGATGATCACCTACATCCCCTACCGCACGTGCGCCGAAGAGGTAGAGCGCATCGCCGACGATGACCAATACAAAGAGGATCTCTTCGAGAGGATGGAGTGCGAGATCGTCAAGTACTGGCTCACCCTCATTCCAGACCGAGTGCCTTCCAAGTGCAAAATCGTCATCAGCCCCGGAAACGACGACAAGCTCTCCATCGATGACGTGATCCGCGCCGACGGCAACCCCCAGGTGATTTTCGGCGAGCAAGAAGTCATAGACCTGGACGGAGAGCACGAGGTCCTCTGCTTTGGCTGGTCGAACCCCTCCCCATTCGACTCCCCGAGAGAGTGCTCCGAGGAGGAACTGGAGGAACGACTCGAACTCGCGGTGGCCAAGGTGAAGAATCTGGAGACAGCCGTCTTCTGCATTCATGTACCGCCGTACAATACCTTCATTGACCAGGCTCCCATGCTGGACGATGATCTGTCGCTCTCCGTTCGCGGGGGCCACACCCATATGATACCTGTGGGCTCTACTGCGGTGCGCAAGATCATCGAGAAGTACCAACCCCTGCTCGGCTTGCACGGTCACATCCACGAGAGCCCAGGACGCGTTAAACTGGGTCGGACAGAGTGCCTCAACCCGGGTAGCGAATACGCGGAGGGCATCCTCAAGGGGTTCCTGGTCGAGATTGACGGACCAAAACTGATCCAGCTTCGCCGTATCGACGCCTGAGCCGGCACTTCTGTAAGACAGCTTATTGACACAGCACCCCACGTGAGCGTGGGGTGCTGTTGATACTCAGCGGAGTTCGCACCAGCACATCGTACTAATACTGGTGGGTGACGACGTCCTCGGGGAGATCGTACCAACGCTTCTTCTCGCCAACCTTGGCCCTCATCTTCCACTTCATCGACTTGGGCGCATCCTCTATGGCCTGCCGCAGCCTACCCAGGCGCTCCACGACCGTCTGCTGGTGCTCCGCGTCCAGGTAGTCCCCGCACAGCCCACTCACCTTCTCGATATTCGTGGTCAGCGTCTTGTACCACCCCCAGTCGACCTTGCACAGGTTGGCGACGAATCGGGAATCGATGACTTCTATGTCGTCGACCTCCGCTATCTCATGATCACAAAGGACTGCACACGCGTCCTTGATGTCCTTCTCGTTCAACTGGATGACTTGGAGCTTGGAGAGCAGCAACTCCTCCACGGGGACCGTATATACGTCGCGCTCCAACCGCCCCAATAGGTTCAACTCGTGGCACATGGTAAAAACATCCAGGAAGATGTCCGCATCATACCCCAGCTCAGGATTGTCAAAGAGCAGTCGCCTGTGTCCCTGAAGGGCGTTGAATCGTCTATTGGGCTCGTATCCCAGGTCCTCCATGAGCCGCGCCACTTCTTTGCGCTCGGCCTGGTACCCAATGAAATCCACATCTCCGTAGGTGCGAGCCATGGACCGGTGCTCTGCGCTCGGGCAATGCAGCTTGACAGCCACCCCTCCAACCACTCTCAGATGAATGCCTCTGTCTCGCCCAGAATCCACCACTCGCCGCACTTCTTCTTCCATGCTTGTCATTGGAGGGTCCCTCCTGGCCCCGTGCCATTCTCACGCGCTGACGGAAGTCGTGCGGTCCGTGGACCGCGCTTTCGCGCCTACCAAGTCTATCGCCTCAAAGCGGAAGTCGGAGGGTTCCAGTCGGAGATCAGAAACCGGGATATCCAAGTAGTCTCCGTCCTGTCCGTAGAGCCTCACTGCAAATCGACCATACCCCACATGCACGAGCGACACTTGCGAGACTTCGTCCCAACCCTTGACTACGGGTGATGTCCTACCTCTCTGCAACTCAAAACCTTCCTTGTCCCAAGAAAACCGGGCATGCTCGCGACTTCTGTACCACCATAGGCCCGCCCCTCCCGATATGAGGACGTTGCCCAAGATAACGGGCCAGCCAATGAGAAAATCCTGAAAGACCATGTAATTCGCCGCAATCCAGGCGACAGAAACCAGGATAAAGAAGATGCCTATCGATTTGGCGGAGTTGAGGATTTGCCAGGGTGCTGCGGTCCTCATTTGAAACACCTGATGAATCTAATCATACGGCGGCCCCAATGAGACTCGGAGTTCACTATCTCCTGAGAACTCACGTCCACCAAGGCAATGCCGATCTCCCGGATACTGGTATTCTGCACCATCGACTCGGCTTTCCTGGAGAATGGCCCCTCGTTAGGGATAACAAGCCACGCCCACGCGAACTCCTGCTCCTTCAGCAAGGTGGAGATGGTCCTCAGAACCTCGTTCAAGCGCTTCAACTCTGGGTCCTTGGAGTAGGCGAAACATGCAATGTGGTAATTGGGTGTCGTCAACCAGGCAGCCACTCTGGACAGGAAGAAGCCTTTGGGTCGGACCGTAGCGGTCACGAACATGTCGAACACCAGGTCTCCCAGGGGATAGCCCCAGAAAGACTCGTTGAAGTCCGCCACCCATCTCCCGCCTCCGAGCATGAGGTTGCGCTCCAACTTCAGCAAGTAGTCGTTGACGTCCATCTTCGGTGTCCCGCGCTCTCGCTCACGCACCAGAGAATCCTCCTATTCTAGCACGACGCCAAGCTGGGAGCAAACAGAGCCCATCACGATGGTGAAGAGTGCCAACACAACTACCCCTAGACGCCTCGCCGTGCCAGAGAGTGGTCCGCCGCGATGCATAGCGCCGGCATCGCGCGACCGGGACATCAGAAGCGTCTCCGGGACACCTTCCTCCGCCGGGTGGGGCTGCAATGTGCCCAGGCAGGCGCGCCCCAATATGAGAAAAGGCTCTCCGTGAGCCAATGAGGCTCCCACGGAGAGCCTTGAGCTACGCCACGAACATTGAGACTCTATTCTGGCGGAATCTGGGCGAAAATGGTAGTGAGGTCAGCGCCAACGCGCTTCGCCCTCCTGCGGCCCCAGTAGTACACGCCCAGGGAGATGAGGATCAGCACCACGGTGAACCAGAAGTTGATGCTGAGCCAGTTCCCCGTGAGCGGTCCCCAACCATAGGCGTTGGGGTGGAAGATGATCAGCCCAGACAGCAAGATGTTAGCAGCGAAGGCAATCCATGCTAATGTGACCACCACACCCTTGCTCTGTCTCCACGGTGCCCGCTCGAAGACCTCGGGCATTCTCGACGGGAACAGAGCGCAGGCAAGAGCCGTGCCACTGAAGAACATGGCATCCCACATGTCAGTAGCCACCACAGCGCCAGCCGAGCTAATCCACTGCTGTCCGAATGGATGGTGGATGAAGGATAGGTTGAGGCCAGCCGGGCCGAACAACTCAGCCTCTGCCACCACTCCCAGAAGAGCAGCCACCGAGGTGACGATGATGGCATTCACAGGGGAGTGCCACTTCTCGTTGATATCAGCGACCCACTCCGGGAGGATACGGTCGAAACCCATAGCGAACATCATACGGGAGCAGGTGAGGATGAAAGGCGGGATGTCGTTGGCCACCCACAAGGCCGCGAAGGCCAACAACAACCACCCAAACAACCGCCCGCCAACTGCACCGAACTGCCCGTAGGCTACGATGCCCGCAAAGGTGGGCATCCACGGCCCGATGCTGGGCAGACCAGCCTCCGCATAGCTACCAGCCCCCGCACCCAAGAAGCCTACGGCATCAACCAGGGAGAATCCACCTGCGTGCCCAACCATGCTGCCTCCGCGAGCCAGGAAGAAGGAGATGGTCATGTAGATCAGCATGATGACGATGCCCGAGGTGAAGATGGCTTTAGGCATACTGCGGCTGGCTTCCTTCACCTCACCGGCTACAAACGTCGCTGCCGCGTAGCCGATGTAGGCCCAGTAGGCGAAGAAGCTAGCCGTGAATACGGCGCTCCAGTAGCTGCCCGAAGACACCAACCCCTGATCCAATGCCGCTTGAGTGTACTCCACTGCCGTGTGCCCGCCAGTGATCAACCCCACTCCGGCCTCCATATTGGCTGGGCTAGCCAGTAGGAAGACCAGATAGACCAGCACCAGGACTGCTGCCGGGATCCAGAAGATCGCGTGCAGCAAGTAACCGGTCATCCTGGTGCCCAGGCATGCGATACCGCTGAAGAGCGCGATAATCACGATGCCAAACATGGTCATGAACCAGGGATTGTACACGGCGCTGGTATCGATCCCGGCCAACCCGCCGAAGATCAGTGTCGCCTCATACGTAGCCACAGCGATCAAGCCGTAGGAGACGGCCACAGAGAGGAACTCTAGACACGTGGCTACAAAGGCAAAGCCGGGGCTCAGGATCCTCGACATGAACACATAGCCGCCTCCGGAGCGGGGCATCGCTGCTGAAAGGACTGCGAACGTGTAGACCGACAGCAGCATCAGGATCCCCACAAGGAAGAAAGCCATGATCATGGGGTGAATGCCGAGGAAGTACTCAGTGGGAAGGACCGCTTCGGCACCAACGGCCTGGAATACGCGCTTCTGCCATCCCAAGCCAACCACGTTGGCGATAGCCAGAATCACTGCCGTGATGAATCCGACCTCGCGAACCAGCCCGGTTGCCTTTCGGGCAAACAAGGTCTTCTCTTCCATTCTTGAAACCTCCTATTTCCCTCCTATGGGCCTTCAAGCATCTCGTGGTTTCAAAACAGACTGGTCACCATCTTCTATGGGCATCACCTCCTCGTGCAACTCATATCAATGTACGAACCCGACCAGAGAACCCTGTTCGCGGCGTTCCACTATACTCAATACCATATGATAGCACATATCGTGGAACTTGTCAAGTCACAATTCTCACGTGCTTCTTGAGAACCCATCTGCATTCCGCAACAGAATATTGAGAAACACCGGCTGGTGCGCCTACCGTGACCCAGGGCTCTTGGCCGCCATGTAGTCAACCCTGAGCGCGTTTCGTCCCAGACATCAGCGACCATGGCTGCTGTACACCC
>DATKVP010000067.1:0-3414 GCA_035530015.1 Anaerolineae bacterium
TCTGGCCTTCATTCGGCATCCCGTCGTCGGCGACAAGACGTATGGTCATCGAAAGCAACGCCTGGACATTAAGCGGCAATTCCTTCACGCTCACCGACTGGGCTTTCGACTGCCGGCATCGGGGGCACGCCTGGAGCTGGTGTCTGAGCTCCCGGGCGATCTTGCAGACGTCATAAGGGGGCTGCGGCGGCCGAATCTCATCACGGCCGAGGAGTGGGAGCGGCTGGGGTCGGCTGATTGAGTGCTGGCTTCCTACCTGAGCGGAATCGGGGTGGGCTGGCCACGAGCCTGGAGGTGTTCATAGCCAATGGTGGTTGGCCGGGACGATAGACAACAGAGAATCGTGCTGCTGGGCTCAGGACCCGCTCTGGCTAGCGCCGATCGCGACAATACCTTTTTTCTTTTCGAGAGCGCGGCGGGCAGCCTTTTCATTGACTGCGCGGGCAGCCCCTTCCATAAAGTCCTCAGGGCGGGGGCGGATCCCGATGAGCTAGCCGGAGTCATCCTGACACATGCGCATCCCGATCACATCTACGGTCTCCCTTCGTTGATCCACGAGTTGTGGCTACATGGAAGGCGCAAAACTCTCCACGTCTTCGCCAACCAGCCCACGCAGCAGGTCGTCAGGGCACTGCTGGATGTGTTCCAGCTGCGGAGCAAGCCGGTCCCGCTGGAATTCCACGTCATAGCTGAGGACGAGGGCTGTCTTCTTCTAGAGAATGAAAGCTACGCGGTGCACACCAGTCCTGTACGACACCAGGTGCCCACGTCTGCGGTCCGGCTCACGTCGCGGCTGAACGGGAGAGTGGCTGTGTTCTCAGCGGATAGCAGTCCGTGCCCGGAATTGCGCGCCCTGGCCAGGGGTGCGGACCTGCTGTTTCACGAGTGTAGTGTCGAAGACCCTCATCCCTTCCACAGCACGGCGCGCGAAGCGGGGCAACTCGCCGCTGAGGCCGACGTGGGGCGACTGATACTGGTGCACTGTCATCGCAACTTGACCAAGGAACCTTACGTATCGATAGCCGGAATAGGGAAGCGGTATCACGGTGAGGTCAGCTTCGCAGAGGATTTCGAGAAGTACGAGTTGTGATCTAGGCGCGGGGCGGTGGCCTTCTACTGGCCTTGTTTCTCACACAGTTGGTCCAGACCCGAGTTGACGAGTATGGCTGCCACGAGATTGGTCGGGGCCAGCGATCCGGTCGGGAAAGGGTTCCTCTCGACCAGCGGCGAGATCGCTTCTCCCAGGGCTGAGACGAGGGCTTCGTTCTCCTGGAGTTCCGGCTCCTCTTTCCGGGAAGGGTAGTCCCACTCGTCGCAGACGACTTCCTGCAACTTGGGCGCGAGTTCGTTGAACCAGACTCGTCCTTTTCCCTTGAAGCGGTAAGAGGCGCGCTGTCCGCCGGGAGAAGAGGCACCGTAGTAACGATCCAGCTCCCGGAAGAGCTTCTTGCGGTCCCACTTGAGGTATCGAAGTATCTCCTGTTTTTCGAAATCCGGTGTGTCTGCCATCATCCAGTCCGTCCCTGGGCGCGTTCTATCAGCATTGCTAGTATAACACGGGGGGAGCACCGCGTCAAGCACGCAGAATCTTGATTCGTGCCACGCTTGTGTCTATAATCGCCACGATATCGGGTTGTTGGGCAAACGATGACAATAGGAGATAACAGTGATCGGGGAACTCGTTCGCGTGTGGACCGAGGATGGGCTGCAGCTGCAAGGTCTGTACTGTGCACCTGGCGCGACAAGCGATCTGCCAGCCGTGCTTCACCTCCACGGAGCCTGCTCCAATTTCTATCGTAGCCAGTTCCTGGATTCATTGGCGGATGAGCTGATGGAGCGTGGTCAGGCTTTTCTCACGGGAAACACCCGGGGCCACGACATCATGAACAGCGTTTACAGCAGGGACCCAACCGCCACCAAGCGCATCGGGGTGGCCTATGAGGTCTTTGAGGAGTGCTTGCTGGATATCGAGGCCTGGCTCGACTTCCTGGTGCAACGAGGGCACGGGGGCACGGTACTCCTTGGACATAGCTTTGGTGCGCACAAAGCGGCCTTCTACCAGAGCGAGAGAGGCGACGAGCGTGTGCGTGGATTGATCCTGATGTCGCCGGCCGATCAGGCGCTGTGGGTCGAGGCCATGGGTTCTGAAGCTGAGCTAATGCTGTCCTCGGCCAGCGAGAAGGTGTCATCTGCGCAGGGAGACGCTCTGGTCCATGCCGGCCCCGCTCCGTATCCCCTGTCCGCCCGCACCCTTCATAGCCTCTTCGTGACGGCCAAGCCGGACATCTTCAGATTCAGCAAGCCAGATGAGCCTTGGCAGGTTGTATCCAGACTGGGCTGCGCTATCTTGATCACCATGGGCACGGTGGCCGAGTTCATCAGCACGAGTCCGCAAGCCGCCTTGGCAACTCTCAAGGCGAAGGCGGTGTCGAGCTCCAGGTGCGACACCGTGGTGCTGGAGGGCGCGCCTCACAACTACCGCGGGCACGAGGCAGAGGTGAACAAGGTCATCATGGGCTGGCTGAGAGATGTTTTCGCTGGATGACCTCAGTGCATGCTGCTAGCCTGGGCGCAGACCAATGCTTTCGGCGGGCTGAGCAAGAATGTGCGGCCAGGCCAAGGCATCTGGCTTCCGCTGTGAGGAGGGGGCTCTCGGATAGCATCTCCGCCCCTGCTTGAGTATCGAAGGTGGCGCCCGAGACCGACTCGTCTGCCCCGGAAAGACTGACTGATAGTTGATGGGCCGTATCCCGTGTCCAGTTGCTGCGTTATGCATGGTGAAGATCCCCACCCATCGGTGGTTGGCCTGGGCATTATCCGCGTGGCTGGTGACAGGTCGTACTCGGGATGGGGTGGAATAGTAGACAAGTACCATATGCTCTGGGTCGGTTCTGTGGTATAATTGGAGCGGAAGCGGCGTCGCGACTGACGATATGGACCGTTGCGTGATCGCAATGGAAGGAGAAAGAGATGGAACGTAGAGTAGTCAACAGTAGGGTTCTCATTGCTGTCATCATCGTGGGCAGCGTCTTCTTGCTGACGGCGGGGGCAGCTATCGCCGCCGGTTCGACCAGTGAGGGTATCGCGCCAGGGGACGGAAGAAACGCTGCTGTCGCTGGGGGTTCGGCCCTGCTTGGGACGAGCGCCATCTCCCACACCGATCATGTCACCGGTGGCCAGATGATAGCTGGGTGCATCGCGACGCTGTTCGATGTGCCCATCACTGACGTGGTCACGCTCCGCAGTGAGGGGTATGGCTTCGGGGAAGTAGTGAAGGCGTACTTCCTGGCCAGGGATAACCCTAACGGCACTACCGTTGAGGAGATCCTCGAGTGGAGGACGGAGATGGGATGGGGGGAGATCGCCCAGCTCCTCGGTCTTCCACCCAGCAACCGGGACCGCAATCTTGGCCAG
>DATKVP010000068.1:0-2842 GCA_035530015.1 Anaerolineae bacterium
GCTTAGCGCGTAGATGATTATGTCGGCAAGTTCTTCCCCAATCATCTCCAGCCTGCCTTCGTCCCCCCCCAGCTCCCAGGCCTCGTCCGGTGCCAACCACTGGAACTGCTCCATGAGCTCCGCGGCCTCCACGGCGATAGCTATGCTCAGGTTCTTGGGAGTGTGGAACCTTTCCCATTGCCGCCTGTCCCGGAATTTCCTGACCCTCTTCTTTAGCTCAGCCAGTGTCGCGTCTGCGTCATTCATCCTACTCGCACCAGTCCGGTTCCGTGTCATCGAAGAGATTGTCCGTGAGGCGCATCTGATCGCTGCCGTCCCGACGCATGACGTAGATCTCTCGAGCATCAAGACCCTCGCCCTGACCAGTGTAGGCTACGCAGGCTATCCACTCACCATCGGGGGACCAACGAGGCTGCTCTGCTCCAGAGGGAAATGCGGTGATGCGCCTCTGTCCGGTCCCATCGGCGTTCATGACATAGATCTGCCGGTTCCCCTCTCTGTTCGACACGAAGGCGATCTCGTTGCCACCGGGTGACCAGGCGGGCTGACCATCCTGCGCCATATCCTCTGTCAAACGGGTAAGACTCCGCCCATCGATCGAAGTGGAGAAGATGTCCCAGTTGCCTCCACTGTTGGCCGCAAAAAGCAACCTCGAACCATCAGGTGCCCAGCTGGGCTGATCGACCAGGAACTCCTCTCGGGTCAACTGGAGCTGCCCGCTTCCATCGGGGCCCATGAGGAATAACTGGCTGGGACCGTAGCGATCTGAGACGAAAGCGATGGACCCCCCATCCGGTGCCCAGCGTGGCCAGCGGTCCCCCCCTAGACTGGCCGTGAGATTCGACTCCCGGCCGGTCTCGAGCTGTAAAAGCCAGACGTCTGAGCCACCGCCGTCCTCAGTCCGACTGAAGAGCAGCCGCCGCTCACTCCCGCAGGACGGTTCACGCCTCTGCCCCGGCCCTCCGGTGATAGCAGCCAACTCATGCCCATCGGTCCGCATCGTGTAGATATCGTATGTGTCTGTGCGGTTACTGGAGAAAACGATGCGCCCAGGAGGCGGAACACCAATGACCACACTGCTCGATTCGGCAAATCCGCCCGAGACATCGAATATCCGGACTCTCAACCGATGCAGTCCCACGGGCTGTGCGCGCCAGGAGTAGACAACGGACCAATCGGTCAGTCCAGCAGGACGGGAACTGGACACAGAGTCGGCAACAACCCCATCGACCAGCAACTCGGACTTGATCAAACCCCGGCCGGAGCTCTCGGCGTGGACAACAAAGACCTCCCCTTCAGCAACCATATGCCCGCTGGGTGGTGATGAGATCCGCACCTGGGATACGCCAGCGCCGAGGAGCACGTAGGCCACGGCAAGGATGCTCAATGCCAGACACGCGAGGACGAGCACGAGGCCCAGGGGAACCAGTGTCCCTATTCCAGGTTGAGGTGTAGGCTTGCCCACGCCGCACCGCCCTGCCTGCGCAACGTCAGGATTATATCCACCCGGTCCCGGAAGCACAATCGCAGAGATCCTCGATCAAGACCTCTGCGATCGTGAGTACGGTCTGTGTTCGTAATCAGGTTACTATCCGTCGAACGTTATCCCATCAACGTTGAGAAGGACCTCCCTGCCTGCCGTGGGCCACTTCTTCCAGAGTCTGATGAAGAGTGTCAGGCTGCTGGATTCGGCCTTGACGTTCATGCAGTAGGAGTCCATCTCATCTCCCGGCTCAGTCCGCGGATAGACGTTGTCCCACGGTATGTCGGTCCAGTCCTCCGCTGCGAGCGCTGACCAGTTGGTGCCCCCCGTCTGGTCGATTCCGAACTGCGCGGTATAGCCCCAACTCATCGGATCCGGATCTCCCCACAGCGAGCGCAGCATACCATGCATGCACAGTTCGTAGGTCGTGCCGGCCTTCACGGCGAGCTTCTGGTAGATGCCCGCGTACCGGTTAGGGTCCGACGCCCCGCGACACACGGTGCTGATCTCGATCAGCTGGGAGTGGGCACCGTCGGAAATCACAGGCAGCCAGGTATCGTCATACCAGCTGGCCGTCATCTCACCGCCATTGTCGAACTTGTGCCACGAGTCTGCGACCCCGTCTACACCATACCCGTCCTCGAAATCGCCGTTCGCCACCAGGTTGTCGCCGGAACCGGCTATGGAGGGCATAACAACGACGGCTACCAGCAAGCCCATCAAGGCCAGAAAGGATCCTACACCTAGCCCAATTCTGATTCTCATCGCTCCTCCCTCTTTTCGCTCCCTGGGGTTCCGGCATCTGCGCCATCTTGCCGGAACCGGACGGCCAGCATGTGGGTCACTGAATCCGCCTCAGCCACTCCCGTCAGGCGCCGCACACGTCACCTCCTTTCGAGACGCCCGAAGGTTCATTCCTGCTGGTGGAACCACACGACCACCAACAGCCAGTCGCAGAGGACGAAGTTGCGACAAGCTCCTAACAAACAGTATACCACTGTTACACACTTGACGCAACACCTCTAACCATGGACCTGCCCCTTTGGAAGAAGCTCCTGCGCACCGGCTCAGAAGAGCGGTTTGCAGAGTATCTCATTGATCCGCAAATCGAAGAAGTCCTGGGCATTGGCGGCGCGCAAGATCACTGCCGTGTCCGCTCCGTGGCCGGTACCCGCTATGGCCAGCACAGGTTCGTCGGTTCGAATCAACCCTGCGTCGGCCGCCATCAGCGTTATCTCGCACGCCACCTTCATCCCTTCACCGAAGATGCGCAGGGTATAGGCGATTATCTCATCCAGTTGATAGGTCGCCAGCTTGCGTCGAACGGCGCGATTGACCCCTCCGAAGGCATGCTGACAG
>DATKVP010000069.1:0-3984 GCA_035530015.1 Anaerolineae bacterium
ATACGCTGCCAGGCTCGGCTCCGCCCCTTCGGGATAGCGCAGAAAGGAGAGGTCATGTATGGTGACGACTTTCTTTCCCTGCCGCAGCGGGGGCAGCACGTAGTCTGGCGAATGAAACACGTCCACCGATCCCGCGAACAGGTCGACAGGAAGCGGCACCCGCAACCTATGCCAGATCACCGTCCAGAACCTGTGGCTTAAAGGTAGTCGTCTGATCTTGAAGTTGCCTGCCGTGACGAATTCGGCCTGTCGGGCCGTATCCCTTCCCCCTTGTCCACCGCTGCCGGCCACGAGGAGTACATAAGAGTGTTTGGCCCCAAGGGTGCCCAGCGCGCCCACGATACCACGAGTGTACCGTCCGATGCCGGCCCTTTGGTGAGCTGCAGAGGTGTAGTCTATGCCAATGCGCACCGCGCAGCGTCCTCAGGTATCAATGCGCTGGGAACCCCAGCTCACTCGATGCCCCGATAGGTCCAGACCCGGTTGATACCGAAATTCCAGAAGAGGACCACAACTGTGGCTACGGCTTTGGAGACATTGTAGCCCAGGGTGCCCCAGGTATGAAGGTACAGGCTGTCCAATCCCAGGAAGATCACCTGGTTGATCACGTACCCACCGACGCTCACCAGGGCGAACTGGGCGAGCTGACGGACGAGGCTCCTCTCGCGAGACTCAGGAAAGGTCCACAATCTGTTCCAGATGAAGTTGCTGACCACCGCAGCGGCAAAGGAACACGTGTTGCCCCAGAACTTGGTGAAGCCAAAGAAGAGAATCAACGTGTTCAAGACCGAGAAGTCAACGATCGTCCCGATGATTCCCACGATGGCGAACTTGGCAAACCGGATCAGTTCTCTACGATTGGCCGCAAGCGTTGTGAACACTCTTCGCCACCTCGGACGCGAGTGTAGTTGCACCCCGAGCCTGGCAACAGTGGCGTTGCTAAGGATCGAATCGACTAGTTTGGACAACGGACTCCCCTCGTTTTGTGCTCAGTACGAACACCAGGCCCAGAAGCAGCGCCAGGTGCATGTTCATTCCATGGACGTACAGGTTGTCAAACAGACTGTGCGTGGCAAAGGCACCCAGGACTCCCAGGACACCTAGAGCCACACCCTGGGCGTAGCCGGACAGTGAGCGCGCTGCTCCCCATGCATGCCAGGCGCAAGCAGCGAACAGAAGGAGATAGGCGGCGAGTCCTACGAGCCCGGTCTCTGCTGCCACGTTCAGGTACTGGTTATGAGCGTGCCCCAGTGGATCCTTCCAGCCCGGCAAGGCGTAGGCAGGATACGTGGGAACGTAATTGCCGATACCCACTCCTAGCAGGGGACGGTCTGCCAACATCCCCAGGGCAGCCTCCCAGTGGGCCAGGCGTTCCACGACAGCGTAGTTCTCATCGGTCAAGTGCACGCCTCGCACGTCCGACACCTGGACGTAGGGCAGCAAGTCCGAGAAGCGCTGCGCCATGGCCGCGGGCAACAAGTCCTCCCCACCCAGAGCCACGAGCATGACCACCAACACCAGAGCCACCGCGGCCAGCAGCCAGAGCCGTCGAAGGCGAAGAGACACAAAGACAGCCAATCCCGTCCCCATGCCCGCCAGTGGGCCCACCAGCGCGGCGATACCTACGCCGGGGCCCCAGGTGCCCAACCACAGGGACCCCAGAACGCCGCCACCCAGGCCGCCAAGCACGCCGCCTCTCACAGCGCTGAACGCTCTGCACCACAGCCCCGCCACGGCCACGACTATCGCCCCGGCCGCAAAACCCAGCCACGCTCCACGAGACCAACTCATCACCAGAGCAGCACCCATCAAGCCCAGGCTCAGACCCGCCAGGGCCCAGGTCAGCAACTCGGACGGACGACGCCACCGCCAGCGAGCCAGAAAGAGACTCAGCGCCAGGGGCAGAATCAGGGCCAGGTAGCCCCCATAAGGGTTCGGCTGCTCGAAGGTACCATAAGCGCGCATGAAGCGATCGAAAAGGAGAAAACCCTCAGGTCCGACGCGACCGAAGAACTGGTAGAGGCCCAGCAGCGCCTCCAGGCAGCCCGCGAACAGAACGAGAATGGCAAGAATCCGGGCATCTCTGCTATCCGCCAGGTTCACCACCAGAAGATACACGGCCAGCAACTCCAGCCATACCAGCAGCCCCTTCAGGCTCCACTGCAGCGAAAGGGCGCCCATCACGGAGAACGAACCCACGAGAAGGACGATCAGCAGGGGCAGCAGGAGAGGGGGGTGCAGTGTCCTGACTTGCCTGCGGGCCAGCATCCTCGCGAGCCAGGCCGCGAGCGTCAAAGCTGCCAGGACCTCAGCGCCACCCACACTCACTACACCAAGGTTGATCTCTCTGAGGGATCCAAAGGGGATGGCAAGGACGAGCAGGTACAGCCCGACGACTGGCCGCAAGAGGATCAGCACACACGCGCCGGCAGACAGCATAAGGAAGGCTGTCCAGCTGAACGGCAGTAGCACCAATACCAGCCCCGCAAAGAGGACCACCACCGCCAGCAGGACCGGATAGAGTATCTGATCAGAGACCGAGGCCAGTTGCCTGCACACTCCAACGACGGAAACGCCCGCGTTCACGATCAGATGATAAGCTGGATGACCTGCGTTGTCAATGCGTGGGCAGGCCTTTGGCAGCCAGCATGATTTTCGAGATGAAGAGCAGACCCAGGCAGGCCCCCAGAACATCGAACCCCACGTCCAGAGGTTGCGGATTCCGCCCGGGCACGAAGTATTGATGCATCTCGTCGGTCACAGCATACGATGCGGCGAGGAGCAAGGCCCACAGAGAAGCACGTGTCTCGGTCGAAGGGGTGCCACGCCGAAGCGCCCAGGCAGCCAAAGCTGCCAGAACAGCGTACTCAGCCATGTGCCCGAGCTTCTTGATGACCAAATCAATCAGCCCCTGTGGGTGGTGGGGCAGATCGGGCTGGGCGGAGAGGTAGAAGATCACTGCCATCCACAGGACAACGGGCAACCACGGGACCACTTTCCTGCCGATGCGAACTAAGTTCATCCTGCGTATGCCTCCTCGAGCACGGCCGCCAGCTTGTCCCATGCGAACTGCTGCACGACCCGCTGCCTGGCCTGCTGCCCCAGCCGGATTCTCAATCGTCTATCCTCGAGGAGCTGCACTACACCTGTGACGAAAGCTTCCACGTCGCCCGGTGATACCAGATAACCCGAAGACATGTGCTGAATGTACTCACCGACCTGACCCACATCTTCAGCCACTACAGGTAGTCCTGCGGCCATCAAATCCGCCAGTTTCGCCGGGCAGCGGGCCCTGTTCAGTAGCGTATCTTCCAGGGGGAACACCGCCAGATCAGCAGCAGCGAAACACCCTGTCAATGCACCGCCCTCCCTCCAGCCCACGCAGCAAACATGTGCACCAATTCCGGCCTCCTTCGCCAGGGCGAGGAAGTGTTCCTCCTCTCCAAAGAGGCCGGCTCCCACAACCAGCAAGCGAGTCGATGGACACTCCCTCACCACGCGATCTATCACGCTGACCACCCGGCGCGGCTCGAAATCGAAGAACCTAGTATAGAGGAGGATCACGGGCTCCTTGCCCAGGCCCAACTCCGCGCGTATTCTATCTCCGGCTTGCGGATCGGGCGGATCATCAGCGGAAACCACTCCGTTAGGCACGTGGTAGACTATCCGTGGGCTGACCCCCATCTCCAGGGCAAGATCCCTCAAAGTCCGGCTAGCAAGGGTCAACGCGTGGCAGTGAGTCATGCCCCATCTCTCCTGCCAGGCGAAGAAGCGCTTCTCCAACCAGGAGTAGTTCCCAGCATCATTCCAGCCTCCGGGCCCTTCCCAATCATCGCTGTCCAGCACTACCCGCACCGCCATCAGGCGCAGTCTGACCAGACACCACAGCAGCACCGCCGCCAAACCGGAGTACCCTTTCGGCTTGAAGAAATGCAGCACCTGGGGACGTCCCGCCAATGCCCGTCGAAGCAGACGCAGCACGAT
>DATKVP010000070.1:0-2464 GCA_035530015.1 Anaerolineae bacterium
GGCATCCCCTTGGTTCCGGAGATCGGCCTCCTCGTCTCTGATCTTGTGCAGCTTGGCCCAGAACCCTTCGCGCCCCTTCTCTCCCCTGGTTTCCAGTTTGGCCAGTTCCGCCTCGATGGACCAGTACTCCTCAGGGACGAAGGCCTCAATCTCCCGTTCTCTCTCCACCACCAGGCGGAGTGCCACAGACTGGACGCGCCCTGCGGAGAGGCCGCCTCTCACCGTCTTCCAGAGCAGCGGGCTGATCTGATATCCCACCAGCCTGTCGAGAATACGGCGCGCTTGTTGGGCGTCTACCCGCTGCATGTCTATGTCGCGATGGTTGGCAAAGGCCTCCGCGACTGCCTTTTCTGTGATCTCGTGAAACACTACTCGGCGGACAGGGCGCTCACCCACGTCGATCACCTCGACGAGGTGCCAGGCGATGGCCTCGCCCTCTCTGTCAGGGTCTGTGGCCAGGTATAGCTCCGCCGCCTTCTTCACCTGCTTCTTAATGCGCTCGACGGCCTTTCGCTTATCATTGGGTATGCGGTACGTAGGCTCGAAGTCATTCTCCACATCCACACTCAATCGCGACTTGAGCAGATCGCGCACGTGGCCCAGTGTGGCCTCAACCTTGTACTCCTTGCCCAGAAACTTGCCAATCGTGCGCGCCTTGGCCGGCGACTCCACGATGACCAGTTTTCCGTCTCCCAACGGCACCTCGGGCTTGGGAACTCCAGCGTGAGCCTCCGTCTCGCCCATACGGAACATCCCGCTGTCGCAGACTGCACAGCTACCCCTGGTGCCTGGGCGTCCTTTCTTGGTGTAAACCGGGTGCGGATCAGCCATCTCCCTCTTGGCTTTGCACCGCACGCAATACGCCTCCATACTTCACATCACCTCACGACCAGTTCTCAAGTCCTTCTTCGTCGAGCCTCTCCACCAGCGCCTTCACTTCCTCTGCCCTGTCTCGGGGGCAGACGAGGATGGCATCCTCCGTTTCCACGACGACCAGATTCTCCACACCCACCGTCGCAATCAGGCGTCGCGGGCCGTAGAGCACACAGTCTCTCGTGTCCAACCCGACGTGGCTACCTACAACCACATTCCCATCCCCATCGGCCGGCAACAGATCGACGAGGCTAGCCCAGCTCCCAATGTCGCTCCAGCCGATCTCCACCGGTATGGCCACGACGTCGTTCGCCTTCTCCATGACCCCGAAGTCGATGGTCTCCTTCTCCACCCCGGGCCAGGTCCGCTCCAGTGCCGCTCTCTCCTCCGAGGTCCCCAAGACAGAGCCGACCTCAGACAAGCACTCGTGAAGCCGTGGGAGATGCTTCGCTATCTCATCCAGGATAGCCGAGGCCTTCCAGATGAACATCCCACTATTCCAGAAGTGCCGCCCTCCAGCCACGAACGTCTTGGCTCTCTGTTGATCCGGCTTCTCTATGAACCGGTGGACTGCATAGACGGCGAACTCGCCTTCTTCCATCAACTTCGCGCCGATCTCGATGTAGCCATAGCCGGTGTGCGGGTAGTCGGGCTTGATCCCCAAAGTAACCAGGTGGCCCTTCTGAGCCACCTGTTCAGCCGCTTCGAGCACCCGGCGGAATCGCTCAGGCTCCGCGATGTGGTGGTCCGCAGGGAGACAGGCCATCACGGCTTCAGAATCCCTTCGCCACAAGTGAAGCGCAGCCAGCCCTATGGCCGGTGCAGATCCGCGCCCGTGAGGCTCCCTGATGATGTTCGACGCCGGCAGAGAAGGCAGGTGCTGCCGCGTACTCTCCGTGTACTGCTCAGCAGTCATCACGTAGACCGCAGCAGGCTCCACCAAAGGTGCCAGGCGCTCGAAAGTTTCCCTCAGCAGGGATTTCTCCCGACCGGTTATGTCCAGTAGCTGCTTGGGGCATTCCCGCCGGCTGAGAGGCCACAAGCGCTTGCCGCTTCCGCCCGCCAAGATCACGGCATACATGGGCGCCTCCGCTCACTCCACAGCATACTGGACACCTCTCTCACGCGCCAGGACATAGTTCATACCTCCGACCTGCCGCACCATCCCCTTCAGCTCCATCAGGGCCAGAGTACTGGTCACCTCGGAGATCGGCAGGCTGGTCCTTTGTCCGATGTCATCCACGTGGATGGGCTCTGCAGATACGTGCTTCAAGATGCTTGCTTCCCTCTCGTCTTCGGGCACGAGCATGCGCACCTCTTGATGGCGCTCCACCAGGGTCAGGTTCAATTCCTCCAGGACATCCTGCACCGAAAGCACCAGCTTCGCGGCACCTTCCTGGATCAGTCTGTTGGTCCCCTCACTCTTCCCGCTGGTGGCGCTCCCCGGCAATGCGAAGACCTCTCTGCCCTGCTCCAGCGCGTAGTCGGCAGTGATCAACGCACCGCTGCGCTTCCCCGCCTCGACAACCAGCGTCCCCAGGGATAGACCGCTGATGATGCGGTTGCGCGGGGGGAAGTTCCCCGCCTCGGG
>DATKVP010000071.1:0-4455 GCA_035530015.1 Anaerolineae bacterium
TGTGAGTGGCGTCTACGTGGCCACAGCCGAGGAGGCGGTGGAGGCAGCCAACAAGGTCGGGCCCAAGATAGTGATTCCCATGCACTATGGGAGCATTGTGGGCTCCCGCGCCGATGCCGAGCGGTTCAAGGAGCTGTGGCCAGGCCAGGTGGTGATCAAGGAAGCCCAGCGTTCCTAGGTATAGCCAACGTCCGGTCTCGGAGCATTCTGGGGTGTTGCCAACAAGGCCGTTGGACTCGTGCACAGGGTAGTCTGTCAACGAGATCTTGCTCTTTCCCTCTGGGGAAGAGAAGTCCGCGGACGGCCCTCACCTCACGTCGAATCACCCTATCCTGTCCCACTTCTCCTCTCCCCATCGAGCCCTGGTGATCCACAGGCGAAGCGCCTTTGCCGGACTGACGCCCAAGCGTGGCACTGACGGCGCGCGCAACCGAAGAGGCGATCGTGTCTCCGCTGTACGAGGGTAGGGATAATCATGCCGGTGCAACCTGACTGATGAGAACGCGATTCCTGCGTCTGGGTCGTGACAACATCCTGATTCTGCTTTCCATGCTCTTCTGGGGCAGCGGCGAGGGGCTGTGGTTCTACGTGCAGCCGTTGTACGTGAAGAGCCTGGGAGCCAATTCCATGGAAATCGGCCTCGTGCTCTCCGTTGCGCCTGTCCTCATGGTGCTAGGCTTCATACCGGGCGGCGTCCTCGCCGACAGGTACGGTCGCAGAAGGATGATCCTGGTCGGTAGCTGCGCGGGCACGGTGTCAGCCTTGTTGTTGGCCTTGGCCGGGGATTGGCGCCAGTCGATCGTTGGCTTCGTCCTGTACTACGCCTCGGCGTGTGGGTTGCCCGCTATCCACGCCTACATTGCCCATTCCACTGAGGAAAAGGACCTCAACCGCGTCTTCAGCCTGGTCTATGCGGCCTTCTCTGTAGGGCTGACAATATTCCCGACAGTAGGGGGCTGGATAGCAGACCTGACAGGTTTCGCTCCTGTGCTTGTTATGGCCGCCGCGTTCTATGCTCTCTCCACCCTGGCCGTCTTCTTCGTCGAGGAACAGCCGGTGGAGCGTCGTTTGCCGGGCTCCGGCCTCGGTGATGTGCTATCAAATCGCCGTTTGCTGGTTTTCGCTTCGGTCGGCATCTTCGTTTTCCTGGCACTCCAGCTGGGGCAGCCGTTCGCACCCAACTATCTGCAGGAGGTGGTAGGAGTCGAGATCTTCTGGATTGGGTTCCTGGGCTCGGCCCACGCCTTGGGCGCCATGGTGCTGGGGGTGTGGCTTGGACGGCTATCGGAGGGCGTTGCCGGTTTCGTCGTTGGTCAAGGACTGGTGCTCGCCTCCCTGTTGATCCTGGTCAACTTCCAGGCCATCCCGGTGCTCTTGGTATCGTTCTTCCTCAGGGGAGCGTTCAACGCCTGCAAGGCTCTTGCACTGGCGCAGGCGGGGAAAACAATAGGCGAGACCAATAGTGGTCTCGCCTATGGCGTGCTCAACACTGCTTTGAATCTCTCGTGGGTTCTCGCCCCCTACACGGCAGCGTGGCTCTATACCGCCCGCCCTGATCTTCCTTTCCTCTCGTCGGCTGCCATGATCGCTGTGATGATGGTCGTCTCCTGGGCGCTGCTGCAGGAGCGGACGGGATGACGGGTCGGCGTGGCTAGATCACATCCAAGCTCTCACCGACATTCTTGAAGATGCCCAGCGCCTGATCCAGCTCATCCTGGCTGTGCATCGCGGAGAGCATCACTCTGATCCTGGCCTTGCCTCGGGGCACGGTTGGGAAGCCCAAGGCCATGGCGAAGAGGCCTTCCTCAAATAGCCTCTTGGAGAAGTCGAAAGCCAGAGATGCCTCGCCCAGCATGATCGGGGTGATGGGCGTCTCGCTCTGACCGATGTCGAACCCCAGTTTCTGCATCTCTCCCTTGAAGTAGCGGGTGTTTTCCCAGAGCCTGTCTACCAGTTGAGTAGATTCCTCCAGCAGGTCCACGGCGGCGATGCAGGCGGCCACGTCCGCAGGGGTGGAGGCGCTGGAGAAGAGGAAGGGCCGTCCCTGCTGCCGCAGCCATTCCACCACCTCTTTCTTGCCGGCCACGTATCCCCCCATGACGCCGAAGGCCTTGGATAGGGTGCCCACCTCGATGTCTACCCGGCCGTGAACGTCGAAATGATCCACAATGCCTCGGCCGCCCCTACCGAGCACGCCCTCACCGTGGGCATCGTCTGTCATGAGTGGAATGCCGTATTCGTCCGCGATGTCGGCCAGTCTGTCCATGGGGGCGACATCTCCGTCCATGGAGAAGACGCCATCGGTGACGATCAGTCGCCTTCTGTACTCGGTCTCCTGCCCTATGACGTTCCGCAGTGAGTCTGGATCGCAGTGTTTGTAGCGCACGCTCCTGGCCCGAGAAAGGCGACAACCGTCGATGATGCTCGCATGATTGAGCTCATCGGAGAAGATGATGTCCTCCCGGCCCATCAGTGCGGGGATGACCGCCAGGTTGGCGCTGAAGCCAGACTGGAGCGAGATGGCGTCTTCCACCTGTTTGAACTCCGCCAGCCGTTTTTCCAGCTCCAGGTGTATGGTCATCGTTCCGGCAATGGAACGGACGGCACCGGGTCCGACACCCAGATCGTCGATGGCCTTCTTGGCTGCCTCTCTCATCCTGGGGTGATTGGCCAGGCCGAGGTAGTTATTGGAGCAGAAGTTCAGTAAGCGCTTGCCGTCCACCGTGGTCCACCCTTCTTGAGCGGACCCGATCGTACGGATGTTGATATACAGACCCTGTTCTTTCAGAGCCTCGAGGTCATCTCTGATGAATTGCAGCTTGTCCTTCGCCATCCCACAATCCTTTCTCGCACTTGCTGTTCATGGAAAGAGCACGACCTTCCCACACTGGCCCGTCCTCATCAACTCGATACCCTGCTCGAAGTCCTCCAGCGGGAGCCGGTGCGTGATGATTGGCTCCACGTCTACCGCACGGGAGTTCAGGAGAGCTCTCGTCTGGTACCAAGTCTTCCACATTAGTCTGCCGGTCACGCCGTATATCGTCGCGCCCTTGAAGATCACCTCGTTGGCCAGGTCGAATTCGACCGGTCGCGAGGGGATACCCAGCAGCGCTGCGTAGCCGCCATGACAGAGAACATTAAACCCCTCGTGTATCGCCGAGGGGTTTCCTGACATCTCCAACAGCACATCAACGCCTGTGCCATCTGTATACGTAGTGATCTCTGTAGTGACGTCCTTCTCCAGAGGGTTGATCACAAGGTCGGCTCCGACCAGGCGGGCCATCTCCAGTCGGTAGGGCGTCACTTCTGTTCCGATCACGAAGGCGGCTCCGGCGGCCTTAGCTATGCCTATCGCCATCAGGCCAATGGGTCCACACCCTGTGACCAACACAGTCTTGCCTACCAGGTCAGTGGATAGCGCCGTGTGCACGGCGTTCCCGAAAGGTTCTTGGACCGCCGCCACTTCGGCTGACAGATCAGGTGGGTTCAGCCAGGCGTTGCTCTGGGGTATGACCACGTACTCGGCGAATGAGCCGGGCCTGTCCACGCCGATGATGGACACGTCCTGGCAGATGTGCCCCTCTCCAGTCCGGCATTGATGGCAGATGCCACAAACGATGTGTGTCTCGGCAGAGACGTTGTCGCCCACCTTGATGGTCGTCACGCCGTCGCCTACTTGCTCTACCTCGCCCGCAAACTCGTGTCCGAAGACCAGTGGCGGCTTGATGCGGCTGGCAGCCCACGGATCCCATTGATAGATATGGAGGTCCGTGCCGCAGATGGAGGTTGCCTGCACCTTGACCAGGATCTCCCCAGGGCCTGCCTCCGGGATGTCTACCATGGCGAGCTCTGCTCCCGGAGCTGCTGTGCGCTTCATTACCGCCTTCATGTTGCCCGCCATCCTTGCGTCTCACCTCCAACCATTCAAGTTCGCCAGACTGATTGTACCACTGCCATGCGACTGGCGTCAAGGCAGAAACTGCTTGATGTGGTGTCTTGAAGGTGGTAGAATGCCCGTGGTGACCCACGGAAACCGCGAGGAAAGAGGCAGGGATGGGGGAGAGGAAGGGCCAACTGCTGGTTGGCGTGTCTGCGGGCATCATCTGCGTTGTTCTTCTCGTGGTTGTCTGGCGGAATTGGATCCAGACGCCGGAGCTAGCCTACCCTGAGGCGGCACCCCTTCCCTCGGCAACAAGCCCTGTCTTGCCCACACCCACTACTGAGGTCCTCGAGCGCAGCCACACGGAAGCGAGGAGGCGCATGGTGGAGTATCAGATCCGATCCAGGGGAGTGCGAGATCCGCGTGTCCTGGAGGCTATGGAGGCGGTTCCTCGCCACGAGTTCGTGCCTGACGACTATCTATCCATGGCCTACAGCGACGGAGCCTTGCCCATCGGGTACGGCCAGACGATATCGCAGCCGTACATCGTCGCCGTGATGACCGAGCTGTTGGAG
>DATKVP010000072.1:0-5460 GCA_035530015.1 Anaerolineae bacterium
TATGAGGAGATCAAGTCACACCTGGCCGACCTCGAGGTGATGAACAGGCAGTTGGTCGCGATCCAGCAAACAGGTGCCTCGCTGGTGCGCACCCTGAACCTGAACAAGGTTCTCCAGAGCATCGCAGATAGCGTGGTCCAGGGCTTGGGCTATCTGGTGGCCGCCATCGGCGTCGTGGAGCCAGAGACGATGATGGTAGAACAGCTCACGGTCAGTGGGCTCAGCACGTCCCAACTCCAGCACATCGAAGGTCTGGCTGGTGTGGAGTTGTCAGGGTTACGGCTACCAGTGGATCCTGAGAGTGGGGTCGTGGCAGTGGCACTATCCGAGGGTCGGATCTTGACCACAGATCGGCTGGCCGAGTTGTTCAAATCAATCAGCGATGAGAGTGAGGCCATCGCGCTCCAGGAGATGCTCGACTTGGGGACCATTGTCACCGTACCTCTGATGCTCGACCACCGCCCTTTGGGTGCTCTTTGCGCTGCCACAAGTCGCTCAAGAGGAGTTGGTGACGAAGAACTGGCTTCTCTGGGAGCACTGGCCAGTCAGGCGACGCTCGCCATCGAGAACGCACAGCTGTACCAGAGGACCCGGGCGAGACTGGACGAACTCTCCGCCCTGCACGAGATATCCGTGGCCGCCACCTCCACGCTTGATCTCCAGGAGATCTTGGACCGCATAGTTGGAGCCCTGCACAACACAATGGGCTTCTCAAACCTGGCAGTGATGCTCATTGACGAGGAGGAGAATAAGCTGAAGATAACGGCCGGCGTGGGGTACGAGCCAGACCTCGTGGAGAGAGTCGAGCCCACGCTGGGAGAGGGCATCACCGGTTGGGTCGCCCTCGCCGGACTGCCGCAGAACGTCCCGGACGTATCACTGGACCCTCGCTACATCATGGCTGAGGAGAGCATACGCTCCGAAGCGTGCGTGCCGCTGGCCGTGGGCAACATGGTCATCGGTGTTCTGAATGTGGAGAGCGATCAAGTCGCAGCTTTTTCCGGTGACACCGTGCGCTTCCTGTCCACGCTGGCTGGTCAAGTAGCAGTCGTCATCGAGAATGCGCGGCTGTTCCAGAAGGCAGCGGCGGGTGAGAAGGACTGGGAAGACACGTTCAAAGCCATAACGGACGGCATAGCCATCTACGACGAGGAGTTCAGAATACTCAGGGCGAATCCGGCCATGGCGGGAATACTAGAGAGACCCCTGGAAGAGCTGATCGGCAGGCGCTGTTTCGAGATCTTCTCCTATTGCGAGGGCCCCACTAGTCCCTCATGTCCGCACCGTCAGGCGATGCGAACCAGGGAGCCGACGTCGATCGAGATGGAGGAGCCAGAGCTGAGAAAGACCCTGCACGTCTTCAGCTTCCCCATCTTCGACACCGAAGGCGATTTCAAGGGCACGGTGCACACTGTCAGAGATATCACGAAAGACAAGGCTTTGCGGTCGCAGCTCCTGCAGACCGAGAAGCTGGCCGCCATAGGGGAGCTGGTCTCGGGCGTCGCCCACGAACTGAACAACCCCTTGACCTCGGTCATGGGCTATGCGCAACTGCTCCAGGCTGCTGACGTCAGCCCCGAGATAAGGGAAGATCTGCAGACCATATGTCAGGAAGCTCAGCGCAGTGCTCGAATCATCGAGAACCTCCTGACCTTTGCTCGCAAGGAGACTGCCGAGAAGAGATACGCAGATATCAACCACGTATTGAGAGCTACTCTGGAACTCAGATCGTACCAGTTCAAGGTTGACAATGTACAGCTGGTAAAGGAACTCGACGAGCACCTACCATGGACCATGGTGGCCCCGCAGCAACTACAGCAGGTATTCCTCAACCTCTTGAACAACGCCCACCAGGCCATGATGGAGTCACCGCGCCCACGGCGCCTGGTCGTCAGGTCCGAAACGGACGACAAAGTCATCCGTATCAAGGTCATTGACAATGGCCCCGGAATCCCGCAAGATGCACTGGGCAAGATCTTCGATCCGTTCTTCACCACCAAGGACGTTGGCCAGGGCACTGGCCTGGGGCTGTCCATCGCGTTTGGTATCGTCCAGGAGCACGGGGGGAGAATATGGGCCGAGAGCCAGCCCGAGAAGGGTTCGGTCTTCACCATCGAGTTGCCTATCGTCGCGCATCCCCTTGATACTCCAGGACAGTCATCACAGCCGGAAGCTGCGCCCGCCCAACCCGCCAGGAGAATCCTCCTCATAGACGACGAGGAGGAAATCCTGGAGGTGATCGCGCGCATCCTCGAGCGTGCGGGCCACCGGACAGTGGCCCTCGACTCGGCCGAAAAGGCACTGGCGCAGCTGGAGAATGGGGAGTTCGACATCATCATCTGCGATGTGAGGATGCCTGGCCTCGGGGGCCAGGGGTTCTATCGGAAGGTCCTGAGGTCGCATCCGGAGCTGGCAAAGCGCATCATCTTCACCACTGGTGATACCCTCAGCACCGACACGCGCGGATTCCTCGAAAGCGCAGATGCCCCGCACGTAGCCAAACCCTTCATGATCGAGGATCTCCAGCGGGCCATCGAGGACCTTGTCGGAGAGTAATCAGGCTGTCGATTGGGAATCGCGACGGGACGAAGGGCCGCGAGCCAGCCCAATCGGGCGGAGCGATGCACCTGGATGAATCCCGCCCGCGCGGTGCGCCGGACATTTTCCAGGCGGCCCATCCTTAGATAACCCCATCAGAAGACGATTCGCCGTAGTCGTCCGCGCGCTCATTCGTTGGCCTCAGGGAGCACCTGTCTCAGCGACGAGGGCACTACCCCATCCCCTTTGATCAAGGTGCGCACAGGTCGTGGCGGAAGGCCAGTCGTCTCTACAAAGTTGCCTCTCCGCCGAAGGAGAAGGGTAGGCGAGAGTACTCGAGGTTGCCCTGAGGAGAAAGGGCTCAGGCCATCAGTCCGAGATTGTTTAGACTGCGCTGACCACCGGATTGCCACCCGTCACGCACAGTCGCTGCACGCCACCCTGTTGCTCGCTCCACATCGGGCATCCCCGCGGCATACGGTCCGCACCAGCTCTTGCATGCGAGCAGAAGGAAGACTAGCCAAGACAAATGTAATCTGCTATGATTGCTAGTTGTTGTAGCGCGCCCGGAGCAGGTGCGTCGTTCATAGGGATCAGTAGCCCGAATCGCAGACAGGAGGTGCCAGAGCATGACAGAAGTGGTCATCGTGAGTGGGGCAAGGACGGCCATAGGAACTTTCGGTGGTTCGCTGAAATACGTCCCAGTAGTGGAACTCGGGGCCCTGGTCATCAAAGAAGCCCTCAAGAACGCGGGTTTGCGGCCCGCGCCCAGCAAGGAGCTCCTCCAGCACGCACCCGACGCCCTGGCGGGCGCTGGGATGACCGATCTCGAACAGCAGCACTACGATTGGGACCAATCACTCCAGGAAGCCCAGATCGACGAAGTCATCATGGGACACGTGATTCAAGCGGGTCAGGGGCAGAACACGGCCAGACAAGCCATGATGAGTGCTGGCGTCTCCAAGGAGACCAACGCATTCACAGTGAACAAGGTGTGCGGGTCGGGTTTGAAGGCCATCACACTGGGAGCACAAGCGATCCAGCTCGGTCAGGCAGATATCGTCGTGGCCGGCGGCATGGAGAACATGAGCCAGGCTCCATACGGTCTCCCCAAGGCTAGATGGGGCTATCGCATGGACGTGACTGGCGCCGGGGTAACTACAGACCTCATGGTCCACGATGGGCTGTGGGAGATATTCTACGGCTATCACATGGGGCTCACCGCGGAGAACATCGCTGAGAAGTACGAGATCAGCCGGGAAGAGCAAGACGAGCTCGGGCTGATCAGCCATCAGCGTGCCCGCAAGGCCATCGCCGACGGCATCTTTGCAGAGGAAATCGTGCCGGTAGTCATACCTCAGAGGAAGGGCGATCCAGTGGTATTCGAAACCGACGAGCGGCCCATGGATACCAGCCTGGAGAAGATGGCCAGACTCAGACCCGCCTTCAAGAAGGACGGCACCGTCACGGCCGGCAACTCCTCCGGAATCAACGATGCTGCGGCAGCCGTAGTCCTCATGTCGCGCGAGAAAGCAGATCAGCTAAGCATCGAACCTGTCGTCAGCATCAACTCCTACGCCTCCGGCGCCGTTGACCCTGCCTACATGGGGCTGGGTGTGGTACCAAGTGTGAGAAAGGCACTGGAGAAAGCGGGACTATCAGTCGAGGACCTCGACGTCATTGAGTTGAACGAGGCCTTCGCGGCCCAGGCCATAGCCTGCATGCGCGAACTCGGCTTCAGTCTCGATAACACCAACGTTCAGGGCAGCGGGATCTCCCTTGGGCACCCCATAGGGTGCACAGGCGCTCGACTCGTGGTCACGATTATGCATGAGATGCAGCGTAAAGATCACGGCCTGGGGTTGGTGACCATGTGCATAGGCGGGGGTCAAGGTATGGCCGCCGTGCTGAGCAGATAGAGGGTGCCGGCTGGTTGACGACGCCGCGTCGGCTTGCGCTCGAACCTAGAGGTGAGAGATGACAACATACAGAGAGGTAGTCATCATCAGCGCGGCGAGAACCGCGATTGGTCGTTTCGGGGGGACCTTGTCAGCCCTTCCCGCAGTCGAACTGGGCGGTACAGCCATCAGAGCCGCCGTTCAGAGAGCGGGCGTCGACCCGATCACGATCGACGAGGTGCTGGTCGGACAGGTGATTCAGGCTGGGTGCGGTCAGGCACCCGCGCGTCAGGCAGCGCTCAAAGCTGGCCTCCCTCCGTCCGTCGGAGCCACGACGGTGAACAAGGTTTGTGGCTCCAGCTTGAAGACGATCGCCATGGGGGCCAATGCCATCGCCGCCGGTGCTGCCGAGATTGTTGTGGCAGCAGGTATGGAGAGTATGAACATGGGGCCACACCTGCTCCCGAACGCGCGCACCGGCTATCGTCTGGGGAACGCCGAACTCGTGGATGCCACGGTTCATGATGGCCTGTGGTGCCCGGTCGAGAACTGGCACATGGGCAATGCGGCTGAACTCATCGCCGATGCGATGAGCATCTCCCGCGCGGAAATGGATGAGTTTGCAGTGCGGAGTCATCAGAAGACCATCATCGCCATCCACGAGGGGAAGTTCAAAGACGAGATTGTCCCCATCACGGTCCCGCAAAGAAGAGGAGATCCTATCGTCTTCGATACCGATGAGAACCCACGTGCCGATACCAGCATCGAGGCCTTGGCGAAGCTTCCACCGGTGTTCAAGAAAGACGGCAAGTGCACCGCGGGCAACTCGTCGGCGATCACCGACGGCGCAGCGGCCGTCGTCCTCACCAGCGCCAAGAAGGCCAGCGAACTTGGCATTGAGCCTCTGGCCCGCATCACCGGATTTGCCCAGGCCGCGGTCGAACCCAAGTGGGTCTTTTTCGCCCCTGTGCATGCCGTGGAGAAGCTCATGGCCAGCACGGGCCACGCGATCCAGGACTTCGAC
>DATKVP010000073.1:0-3558 GCA_035530015.1 Anaerolineae bacterium
CAGTAACTGGTCGTACGACAGGGTGAGAGGCTCTGCAACGAGGCCAAAGACCTTGAAATCCCACGTCTCTCGATCGAACTTTGGTATGCTTCCGTAGTGCAGGACCGGGAATTTGTCCGTCAGGCGCTGGCCCGGCGGCACACGGGTTGAGTTCATCTTCTCCTCGCGATTAGATCGGCGGAAAAACATCCTCTCACCTCGTCTTTCGCCTGTCTGGCCCACGCTCGGGCAGCCCGGTGCACGTGGCGCAGGGGCCTCACGAGGGTGACCTGCACCCTCAGGCCGCCCGGGTTGCGCGAGACCTCTCTACCAGCGCGCCCACGAGGGGCGGAACCCAGCAGAGGTTTGCTGCTATGGCCTCCAGGGCGGTGTAGGTCTGCGTGGTGGGGCTGAATCCCCCCACGCGCGCCAGGAGCAGTCCCGCGGGAACGAGCAGGACCACCGTCAGGCTCGTCAGCAGGACGGGATGACGCACGTAGCGGGCCATCGCGACCGGCCACGAACCTACCTCCCGGCGCAAGAAGAGAAGCCCAGAGACGTTTGCTCCGATCTGGTCGCTCATGGAATAGACAAAGGGGATATAGAAACCCTGTACCCCGTAGACATCTACACCCAGTGCGCGGCTGCCCCAGTCCACGATCCATGGTGCCATCATTCCCAATAGTTTGCCCCAGCCATAGGCCTCGGCCATCGTGCCCTTAGCACGACGAAACCGCTGCCGCAGAGCATAGAAACCCTCGAAGACGCTCTCCCCCTCGCCCGAGAGGGTGCGCACCAACCACTGTCCTACAGGACTGAATTGTTGACCGAGGAAGTCCAGCAGGACCCCGAGGGCAAGGCCTCCGGCAAACCCGGCGATCGTGAACTTCGCCAGTTCGCCGAATTCCCTGCCAATCTCCTGTTCATCGAGTTCCTCTGTGATTCTCACCTCCGTCATGTTCCAGGTGTCCGACGCTCCCCCGCGATGCCCGACCGTCGTGGCACCATTACTCTTCCCCAGCCGCCAGTCTCTTCCCCAGAGCCAGCGCGTCCTCAAGGGCGGTAGCGTGGCTCAGGATAGCCCCCTTCTCATCCACCCCTGGAAAGGTCAGCTCGCCTCCATACGCGGCATAGAGGGTGTCAAGAAAGGCCTTGAGACTTGTCACTGCGCACCGAAAGCTGGTATCGGCACCACCGGCCGTGGAGATCAGAAAGCCCTGACGCTGCACCCCCGTGTCTGTGGGCGGCAGAGGGTCCTGCAACACGTACTTGCGCGCCCAGAAGCATTGGCAGCGGTCGATGAAGGCCTTCGCCTGGGCTGGCAGCCCCATGAAGAAAATCGGGGCAGCAAGTACGATCCGCTCGGCCTTGATCAACCTGGGATAGAGCAGCTGGTAGTCATCCTGCACGATGCATCTACCCGTCTCGTAGCAGGCTTCACATTCATCGCAAGGGTCGATGGTCATGGCTCCAAGGATGATCTTCTCGGTCTGGGCGCCCTTGCTAGCCGCGCCTCCAAGAACCTGATCCAGGAGCAACTCGGTGTTTCCGTGGCGGCGCGGGCTGCCCGCCAAGCCAAGCACTTTCAGACGCATCGCCTTCTACTCGCTTACTTCGTCCAGCAGGTCGCTGAACAGTTCGTCGTGGTAGATCTCGTTGTCGCGGATGCGGGTGATGACTCTCTTCAGATCGGGATCGTCCACCTCATCTATCTGCCGAGTGTACTCCTTGGTGACCTCGCGCTCCACCGCAATATCCGCGCGTAACATGTCGGCGGTGTCCTTGGAGCGATCCACACCCGTCTCCTCGATGTCGGGCACGCCACCAGAACCCGTCAGCCCCTCAGCGAGCCAGCCCAGGTGCTGCATCTCGTTGATGGCCTGATCCTGCATCTGCTCGCTGACCTCCTCTTCGGGAGTCATGAAGGAGTGATAGAGATACTGCAGGATGACGGTGTACTCGTGGCGCACGCCCCAGTTGAGCATCTCTGCCAGCTTGGCGGGCTTGCCGGCAGAGGCCTCCAGTGGAGCAATAGGCTCCAGGCCTTTCTTCTTCGACTTCTCCACGAAGTGCTCGAAGTCGTGGTGGTGGGATGTCTCGTCGGAGACGATGCGGCGTAGCAGTCTCTTGATCTTGGGATCTTCGATGGCGGCGATGTGCTGCTCGTAGAGGGCTATGGCGTCCTCCTCCAGGCCCACGTCGCGCTGCATCCATTCGGGGACGGTATCCCCGCCGATGGTCATCTCGGCCCGGTCCAGTGAGGGCTCGCCACCCAGCTCCACGATGGTCTCCGACAGCCAGTCCAGGTGACGCATCTCGTCCCTGGCGATGGCCTCGATCTCGCAGGCCATCTCGCCCTCGCCTATGGCGTAGGCATGACGGAGATACTGGACGATGGCCGCGTGCTCGCCCTTGATGTCCTCGTTGAGCATGGCGATGACTTTCGTGGGATCTTGTCCGCTCATCTTTTCTTCCTTTCCTGATCGATAGGCCCCCGGTTCGGGCCAAAGCTCAGTGCATTCCCGCAACACAGGTTGAGAATCTAACAGCCCTGCTCTGGTCTCACCTGCCTGTGCAGTGAAGCCAGGCAATACAGACCTGGACGCGACACGACACGCGATGTCCCTCACCAATCATCGTGACTGGTTTCCTTGTACCTGTCAGACGTTCACCATCTTGGTGGATTGCCAGACTCCGTGCATGTTGCATGACGCGACCACGAGTAGAGTCGTGGACTCCTCCAACACGAAACTCAGGGTTGTCTGAGGCTGCGAGACTGCTGGGGCGAACTCTACTCGGGCCAACGGCCGGTATCCTGCGTACAGGGCCACCCAGTTGATCCAGTGGCCCAGGACGTTGGGATGTTCGACCCCATCAATGCCGCCCACCTTGATCGTGGCGGTGAAGGCCTGCCCGGCCGACACCTTGTCGGGCGCATCGATGATCGGGGTGTGCTTGCGCATCATGTCGGTCATGTTGGCCGGATCGGCGCTGTTCATATCGGTCAAGGAGAATTCATCTGCCATGTTCTATCCCTTCCCTTTCTTCGTCGGCTCAGTGTCCATCAGGTCGCCTGTCTTTCTTCATGCCGAGCTCCACGTGTCGGCTGGGGTTGTTGTCGTCCGTCTCCCACGCGGCGGGATTGTCTGCTATGTATTGACGGATCTCGTTCCATTCACCTTCGTCCCTGATGATATGCTCGTAGTAATTGCGCTGCCACACGGGGCCGCCTGGTGTTCCTCGCAGGACGTTGATGCGTTTGGTGGTGGCGGCCTTGAGTTGCCCAACAATCGCTCCGATAGAACCAGGCGAGGGTCCGCGGGCACGATTTGGCATGTAGGGGCGACCCGCCGGGTCGCCCCTACTGGAATGGCGTCCCTTTGGCTGGGAGAGTCGCTCCTTGACGTGCGTGTACTCGGCTCCCGTGGTGTCCCCTCAGGCCTGTGCCTCCAATGCAGCTATGATCTCCCGGCAGAATGCGGGTAGGTCATCCGGTTCGCGAGAGGTGATCAGATTGCCGTCCCGCACCACCTCTTGATCCACGTAGTTGGCTCCGGCGTTGATCACGTCGTCCTTGAT
>DATKVP010000074.1:0-4494 GCA_035530015.1 Anaerolineae bacterium
CGCAACGGGATACCTACCCTGCCCGCTCCATGCAGACACGGGCATCACGCGGCTTGTCAGCCCTACCTTCTCTTCAGGCCCAGAATGCGCCTCACCCGGCTTTGATCGGCCTCGCTAACAGGGACATCCTGTCTCAACTCCTGCTTGGACCGCTTGCTCTTCCGTCGCCGCAGGTGAGTTGACCGCGCCTTCCTTACTCCTCAGTTTGCCCCGTCCTGTGATTTTGAATCTCTTTGATGTCGTCTTATGGCTTTTCATCTTAGGCATATGGGCTCTGGCTTGACGTCCTCTCCGATTCGGCTTTCCGCCTAGCGCCTACCGCTAGCACGTCGACTTTGCTTTCGCTTTGCTTTTCGGATGGCCTTCGCCTTGGCCATTCGGCGCTTCTCGCTCTCGGATACGAATCATCGCTTCTTGCGCACAGCCTTGAGAATCCCGGCCTTGGACACCCCTTTGCGCCACCGCTTCAGCAGACTCTCCTGCCATTCACCCGGTCTCAAACCAACCGACAAACCTGCACCTCCCATCTTCATCACGTCTCAGTAGCTCCCCGGCTTGTCCAAAGCAAAACAAGGACTCAGCCTATGTTCCGACCCAAAGCAACGTCGCCGGGCGGAGCAGCCGAGTCCTCACCGTGCTCAAGCCTCGGTTGAGGCTCCTTATCACCCGATTCCGTTCGAAGCATCGCCGCTCCCTCTCCGGTCAGCGTCGATCCAGGGAGCGCCTCTCAGCTACCTCCGTGATCTACTCCTGCATCTGGGGCACACTATTCGTCACTATCACCTTCTCTGGCCCAGCGGCTCCCTCGCCGACGAAAGCACGCCTGCATCCCAACCCCTACATGCAGACCATCCAGGTCTCACACCAGAAGGGCTGACCAGCCCCTCGGACGCATTCACAGGCCGCCACACGAGACATCACAGCGCATGTGACAGATAAGTATTACTTATACGCCATGGTTATATACTAAGTCCCCACTGCCTGTCAAGTCTGCAGTCGAAACATGCCAGCCAGCTACTCAAGAATAGCCCGAAAAACGCTCCTCACCCGCACCACCATCTCAGAAGAGGACCATGAGATGTAAGCGCTGACCCTGAACATGCTCAGGAGTTCATGAGGACAGAAGCCTCTACGAAGAAGCTACCAGGGTTGCTCCTTCACCACACCCCGATATCCGCGGGCCAACGGCAACCGCTGGGCCATGCTTTTCGAAGAAGGGGAAGCGATCCTCAGCCGCTATCCACTACATGACGTGGACTTCGCGGAACTTGAACCCCGAGCAGGGTTCTTCGAGGCTCGTATGGTACTGGGGGCTACAGCCGTCACACCGTGGGGAGAGGTCCGCGTCTTCGTCACACACCTCACCAATGGGGATCCTGAGGTCAATCGGGCTCAGGCAGAGTCACTGACGACCTTCGTGAGGTCCCATAACGAGGGTCTCGCCGTCATCGCGGGCGACTTCAACGCCACTGAGGATTCACCGCAGATCCAGGCCATAAGCCGGCAGGCGGTTGACACCTTCAGGGTGACCCAGCCACAGCGTGTCGGCAACACCTGCTGCCTCGATGATCTCTCTTCCGGACCCTCCGAGTCCCTCAAAGAGAGAATCGACTACATCTTCCTGTTCGCATCGCCTCGAGACGACCTCAGGGCACCCACCTGCATGCGTATCCTCGATCGGCCCTACTGGACCTCGAGAGGTTGGCTCTGGATATCCGACCACGCTGGGCTGCTCGCCACCTTCTGGACGGACTAGCTGCTTCGGGCGACCCTGAGACCATTGGCCAGCATCCTTGCATTCCCAGGCCAGAAAGTAGGATCAACCAGGCGGACCCGCTCGGCCCGCTGACCGTGTTAGTGTCCACTCCCCATGCCCTTACCGTCGGCCGCGCCCACGGCTATCGGGGCGAACGCGAGTCTTCTTTCTCCTTAACTTGCGGATCGCCTTCGCCTTCGCGATGCGGCGTTTCTCGCTCCTGGAAACAAACCACCTCTTCTTGCGCAAAGCCTTGAGGATCCCAGCCTTGGATACCTCCTTGCGAAACCGCTTAAGCATATCCTCCTGTGATTCACCTGACCTAGAACTAACCGACAAACCGAACACCTCCTATCCTAGGCACATCGCCATCGTTACTCAACCCCTCCTGCACAATACAAAAACCCGGCTTGTCTTGCCATTGGGGCACCGTAGCCCCGGGCAGCCGAGTCCTCAGCATACTCAATCCTCAGATGAGGCTCAGTATCACCAGATTCCTTCAGAGCATCTCCCGCTGCGTCTCCACTCGACCTGGACTCCGGGAGCGCCTCTCAGCTATCTCCGTGATGTCCACCCGCTGCCACTCCGCCCGACGAAGTATTGCCATCTCCCGTTGAGTCAGTGGGGCGATACATGACGACACCTTATACGCCATAATCTTGTGTCAAGCCACTGTCCACCGTCGAGCTTGCGGTGGACCTCCAGGTAGCCTCTGCCGGTCGACTCGCGGCCTCTAGTTCCACGGTCCGGAGCTGCTTCGCGCTACCCGCAACTCCGTGGCACAAGCGACCTCGCCCTGCTTGACCTCGCGCGCGGCGGGACCGCCTGGCTACCTCTTGCCCGCTGTCCTGCTATCCTTGTACTCCAGAACCTTGAGGGCCGCCTCCAACCGCGGATCGCCGGAGCCGCCCGTCGCCTCGCTCTGCTCCACAATCTTCCGAGCACTGGCCACCAGTTGACCCAGTGGGGCTCCGCTCCACCCCTTGGGC
Organism: Anaerolineae bacterium; assembly: GCA_035530015.1. GTDB lineage: Bacteria > Chloroflexota > Anaerolineae > UBA7937 > B3-Chlor > JAUVXJ01. The sequence continues at coordinate 2,746 of DATKVP010000074.1, forward strand.
AGCTTCCTGAGCTTCAGTTGCTCGGCCGCCACTCTCTTCTCTTCGATGGATTCGCTCAACCTTGACACCTCCTTCAAAGCCCATGGTCGTCCCTGTCCTCGCCGGACCCCGGCAAGGCAAACCTGTCTACGTTCTCAGCAGTCCCAACTGGATCCATCTGCTGGAGCAGCAGATGGATCATCACAAACCTCTCCGGGCCCATCGCCTTCTCCCCCTGTCCCGTCCCTAGACGTACAGCGGCAGGCGTGAGGCCCAGACAAAGACCCGGCACAGCTCTCACCTCATTGGCAAACGGCGGGCGTGGCCGAGTCCCCAGCAATCCCGCGACCCAGATTCACGAGCTTATGGAATGATCAGTAGCCCGCGGTCACCTTACCCTTCTCGATCCGCTTGTCGCCCCACGGGCCGAGCCGACCCTACCTCTGCCCACAGCCAGGCAGCTGTCTCTCCGTCTCCGGAAACACGACACGCCAAGACAACCTGGCGGATGGCGGTGCCTCAAACTTGGGCACTCTTCGCTGCGCTTGCGGACAACCTTCGCTTTAAGGCCGAATCGATCCTCTCCAGCGCCTCTTCCTCACTGACATTATCTGATGCCGCCAGTTCCTTCGCCAAAAGACCCTTGGCCCTCTGGAGCATCCGGCGATCTCCGGTAGTGGCTCGTCCCTGGCCCTCTACGCACGACAAGTCACGGACGACCCTGCCGATCTCCACATAGCTACCCTCCCTCAGACGTTGATCGATCACGGTCCGCCTCTTGCGGTAGTCATCAGAGAGTTTCCTGGGGCGTCCTGAGAAGACCTTCGACAATTCGCGCCGTTCCCCCTTTGCCACCGGCTTCCTGAGCCCCAGTTCCTCAGACCTGTCAACAGGTGTCAGAAGCCGTCCCTTGCCCTGAAGCAACTCTATGACGTAGTAGTCCGAGGTGGTCCCATCCTTGCCGCACCGCTCAATGGAGACCAGCGTGCCCGCACCGTAGATGGGGTGCAGGACCTTGTCACCTATTCTTAATTCTGCCATCTCGTCCTGCCTCTCTGGTCGGTGCCCTCGATACTACATCGTGTCGCCTGGTACCCTATCCATTTGTTCCCCAAGCACCTCACCACATCCAAGAAGCCGGTCTCCGGCGATCCGGCACCGCACTCAACATGCCGATACAACGCGACTCGGCAATCTCTCTCCCGTCGATGCCCGGCTGGCGAGCCGGTCGAGTCCACAATAACGTCCAGCTTTCGGCCAGCCCGAGGCAGCGAACACAAAGCCCTCATCTGTGGCCCAGCCAATCTAGTAGACGTTGAGGGAACTCCTCTCAGCTACCTCCGTCAGATCCTCCTGCGCAGGCAGAATGTACTTGACGGCGGTCTCCAGCCTCTTGTGGCCCATGAGCCTGGCTACCAGCGAGAGATTACCCGTATCCCTCAGCAACTGCTGCCCGTAGGTCTGTCGCAGGGTATACGTTGTCACGCCCTCCAGGCTCGCCGCCCGGGCATAGGTAGCCACCAACCGCTGCACTGATCGCGCCGACAATGGCTCCCCTTTCACGCTGAGAAAGAGATGATCGCTCGCGGAACCCGCGCGCTCGGTCAGATAGTCGCCGATCGCCCTCCGCACCGAGCTGTTGAGAGGTACCTCTCGCGTTCCGGTCGCGCCCTCTCCCCTGATCCTGAGCAGACCTCTGTTTCTTGACAACTGAAGGTCGGACAGCCTCAGTCTGGTCAACTCCCCAACCCGGATGCCGGTCTGAAGCAT
>DATKVP010000075.1:0-4640 GCA_035530015.1 Anaerolineae bacterium
CCTCTTCAGAGAAACCCAGAACGCGGCTTCCACCCCTCTTCTACTCGAATCTCCCATTTACTCACGGAATCTCCGTTTTTCCGCCCAATCCAACGCATTCCGCCCGCTCCCTGCCCTATGCGCTCAGCGGGGCAGCCTCCAAGTGGTTGGCCACCCGAAGCGACAGTGTTACTTTGGCTCACTGCTCGCAGTAGTCGATGCCATCCCAGGCCGGCTGCGCCCAGACATCGAGCTGCAGGGCCATCTCGAAATAGGGTACGGCCTGCTCGCAGTCCTCCGCAAGGTTGACATAGGACCACCCAAGAGCGTAGTAGTACTCGGGAGCCTGCGAACCGTACTCTATAGCCTTTAGAAAGCTGGGGATCGCATCTTCCCAACGCATCAGTCGGAAGTAAGCTATACCCAGATGCCCGTGAGCAGTGGCGAACTCCGGATCCTCCTCAGCGGCTTTCCGGAATCTATCTGCAGCCCTCTCGAACTCAGCCCGATCCAGGTAGACCTGCCCCAGCGTGTCATAGACTTCCGGATTCTGCGGATCCACATTCTCGGCCAGCTCCAGCTGGGCAATGGCCAGTTCGTACTTGCCCAGGGCGCGATAGGCGCGCGCCAAGCGGATGTACAGAAAGCCCAAGTTCGGCTGCAGTAGGGACGCGTCCGCGTACTCGGCAACCGCCTCGCCGTAGTTGCCCATCTTCTCGTGGACATAGCCCAGATTGAGATGCGTGACCCAGCTAGACCCGTCCAGACGAACGGCCGTCGTGGCGCTCTCCAGAGCCTCACTCCAGCGATCCTTGTCCGCGTAGGCCTCCGCCAGATAAGCATAACCCTCGGCATGGTCTGAGTCCAGCTCGATCGCCCTGAGGGCAGCGGCCACAGCATCGTCGTACTGTCCGTTCCAGTCCAGCACCATGGCATGGAGTGCTTGAACCTCTGCATTCTCCGGCGCCAGTTCGACAGCCCTACTCGTCTTCTCCAGAGCCTCCGGGTATCGTCGGCGCAGGGTCAATAGCCGTCCCCAGCGCGCATACGCTATGGCGTTGTTGGGGTCCAACTCAGCGGCGCGCCCGTATTCCACCAGAGCCTCGCCGATCTCACCCGCTTCAAAAAGGGTGTCTCCCTGGTCGATATGCCCCGCAGCGGTCTCCACCGGTTCCGGTGGCGGTTCCTGCCCCACCAGTTCGGGTCTCTCTACGATCGCAAACACGGCCAGGGCGGCCAGAATGATCAAGAGGAGCAGTATCCAGGCCAGGAAACGGCCCCGCTTCTTCTGCTGTTGTATGTACATCTGTCGTGACTAGCTCGTTTCCACGATTTCTACGTCGGGCACGACCTGTACCCACACATTGCCAGGCTTGAGAGGAAGGGGATTGCCAGCTTCATCCAGGATGCGGATCATCTCCATCTCGCTCTGCCGTATCCAGTTCCCCTCAGCCACCTTACCATCCCTGAAGACCATGGCCGTCCCCTGACCCAGGAGTTCAATCCTGACCGAGAATGAACCATACCCTTCGTCAATATCCGTCTCGGAATGCTTCGCCTGAAGCACTACCACGTTGGTCGCCGTCAGAGGCTGCCCGCTGGTCTCCTCGACGTGGAGTTCATCTCCGGCGTAGCGACGATAGATCCCCCCTGCGTGATCGTACTCCCACCGAGCCCAGTTCTGCGGGGCGTATACCACCCTGATTTCCGTGGCTTGCTCGCTCCATTCCACACTATCGCTGAACGCGAACCCTGATCTATCCGCGGGCCTCTGCCAGCCCTCCTCGTCCACCGCCGCCCTCAGCGCGTTGGTGTCGCAGTACTTGTTGAAAGGGCTCACCCTGCCCGGGACGCTGAAGAAGCCATCGGCTCCGAAATAGCCATCCATGTCCGGGAACCCTGCCTCCCGGATCATCGGCAATACCCGGTTTGCGGCCCCATAGTGAACGAGGACCCCGTCGAAAATGTCCACGAGGTGCTCAACGTCTATGAGTCTCGCGCTCCGAACAGGGCCTACACGCTCGTGATCCTGGCACAGGAAGATGGCACTGAAGCGCGTAATGGCGCCTTCAGCGAAATGCTCGAAGACTACGTCAGCTTTGTCGAGGCCCGACGGGGGCCTGCTCCCGGGATAGTTGTCTACCTTGATGTCCAGCGGTCGCCGCATGGCCAGGCTGGGATCGGCCATCTCCACGCCCGTCAGCGGGCACTGATCATACGACCTCTCTGGTGTCGGCGACGGCATCACCACTGTAGCCGTAGGCGTGGGTTCCACTGCCACCACCCCAACCGGCGTCTTGGTGGGTGTCGGGGTGGCCGCTGCCGACCGCTGGAGCACCGAGCAACCGTTGCCGGCCAACACGAGCGAAATGGCCGCCAAGAGTATGAGCAGGTGTACGATCCATCTCCTCGGGCGCATTCCCTACCTCCGTACCTCGGCGACACACACTTGTCCCTTCCCTCCACTCATTGGTATCCCTTCCTCTAGACGAGAACCGCTCCCCAGGGCAGCGACTATTCCTGCCCCATACCACTGAGTCTGTCAGACAGAAGACGGCTCACCACCTGGGGATTGGCCTTGCCGCGTGTAGCCTTCATCACCTGGCCCACCAGGAAGCGCAGGGCCTGGGTCTTGCCTGCCGAATAGTCGGCAACTGCGTCAGGGTTCTCGGACACGACTTGGCTCACGACGTCCGATAGTTCGTCTGTATCGCTTATCTGCGTGAGATCGCTCTCAGTGATGATCTCCTCCGCCGATCTCCCAGTAGCGAACATCTCGTCGAAGACCGCCTTCGCGGTACTGATGTTCACTCTCCCGGAGTCGACCATGCTCAGCAAGTCAGCCAGCTGACTCGGGCTGACCTTGACTGCGCCGATCTCGGCACCACTGAGGTTCAACAGGCGAAACAACTCCCCCGTGATCCAGTTGCTGACCACCTTGGCATCAGGGAAGTGTCCAACGGACTCCTCGAAGTAGTCCGCCACCGCCGGATCCTCGGTCAGCAACACTGCGTCATAGGGCGGCAACCCGTAGTCACTCACAAACCGTTCCTTCTTCGCCAGGGGCAGCTCTGTGAGGCGAGACCGCAACTCGTCAATCCAGGCCTGCGTGATCACCAAGGGCGGCAGGTCAGGCTCCGGGAAGTACCGGTAGTCGTGGGCTTCCTCCTTGATCCGCTGGGGCTGAGTCCTCTCCAACTCGTCCCGCCATCCCACGGTCTGCTGCTGGATCGTGCCCCCCGCATTGAGGATCTCGGTCTGCCTCTCTATCTCGCTGAGCAAGGCGTGTTCCACCGCCTGGAAGGTGTTCATGTTCTTTATCTCCACCCGATTGCCCAGCTTCTCTGCACCCCTGGGCCGGAGGGAGATATTCGCCTCGCAGCGAAATGAACCCGCTTCGAGGTCCCCTGTGCTCACGTCCATGTAGCGTAGGAGCTTGCGGAGTTCACGCAGGTACGCCTTGGCCTCCGCAGGTGAACGCATGTCAGGCTTGCTGACTATCTCCAAGAGGGGCACGCCAGAGCGGTTGAAATCAACGAGGCTGCGTCGCCCTTCACCATTGTCTCTGTGATAAAGTCGGGCGGTATCCTCTTCAACATGGACGTCCGAGATCCCTATCTCCTTCTGTGCATCATTGATCTGTATGACGAGACAACCGTCTCGACCCACCACTGAGCTGTGTTGAGAGATCTGATAGCTCTTCGGTAGGTCCGGATAGAAGTAGTTCTTGCGGTCGAACCAGATCTTCCCCTCGCTGAGCTTGCAGTCGAGAGCCAGAGCGATCATGAAGGAGAATTCTATCGCCCTGCGATTGATGACAGGCAGCACGCCGGGCATGCCCAGGCAAACCGGACACACCACCGAGTTCGGTCTCTCATAGATTGTGTGCGCGCTGCACCCACAGAACATCTTGCTCCTGGTGGAGAGCTGGGCGTGCACCTCCATACCGATGACTGCTTCGTACTCCATGAGTCTAACCCTTTTTCTATCCACGCTCCGCTCGGTGAGCCGCCCTGGACACTGGACCGTCCACTTGACGCTACAACGCGGCTCACAAACCCCCTTCTGCCCCCAACCACTCCCCATGTCGGCCCCCGCGCAAGACACCGTCTTCACGACGGCGCTGCGCGGTCTTTCCCTCTTGGGACAGACACTAGAAGGCAATTATACAGACATCACCAAGGCATGACAACCTCTTGCCACCTGCAAACCTACTGTGTATAATAGGAGTAGTGCCCCTTCGCGTGAGGGGCGCTGTCATAAGGGCAAGATTAGACGGGGCACATATCATGTTGGAGAAGCTTGCGCGCGTTGAGCAGCGCTACGAGGAACTAAATACCCTGCTCTCCGATCCCGCCGTAGCCTCTGACTATATCAAGGCCACGGAGTACGGGCAGGAGCGCGCTGAGCTCGAAGAGGTGGTAAGGACCTACCAGCGCTGCAAGCATGCGCAGCAGGAACTGGACGACACCCGGTCCATGATGGACGAAGATCTGAGTTCCGACCTGCAGGAGTTGGCGCAGGAAGAGGTTAACTCCCTGGAACAGGAGATAGAGGGCCTCATGCAGGAGCTGCAAGTACTCCTGCTGCCGAAGGATCCCAACGACGACAAGAACGTCATCGTCGAGATAAGAGCCGGTACTGGAGGCGACGAGGCCGCT
>DATKVP010000076.1:0-7674 GCA_035530015.1 Anaerolineae bacterium
GGTCGCGGTATGGGTAGGCGTGTGAGTCGCCGTGGATGTCGGTGTGTAAGTGGCTGTCTCGGTGGGCGTGGGGGTGAACCGAGGTGGGGCCATAGCCAGGGCGATGAAGCCCAGCACATAGCAAGGCACGGTCATGAAGATGATCGTGAAGAGAAGACCATAAGTCACCTTCTTTCGCTCAGGAAGGTCGCCGTACCACTCACTCACTCTGCGCTCGAGACCTCTGTGTTAGGATGTGTGTGCGTAGTGAATCCCTGGATGAGGACCTCGTGTTCTGGGGCCGGAGCCTCGATCGACTCGCCTCTGGGCACGGAGCATGCGCGGCATGCCAGGAATCACGGACGCACAAGTACTGTAGCGCAAGTTGACGACCTGCGCTACTCCCTCGGCCCCGGCTAATCTAGCGCGATCCGTGATAGCGAGTGATCGGCCCAGGGGCTAGGCCCGTCATGCGATCGTGATAGAATCCCGCACCAGGTGATTGAGCCTGGCGAACTCCTCGTGGTAGTAGATGTCGGAATCGCGCGGGCGCGGTAGACCCACCTCCATCGTGGCTCGAATGTGGCCGGGCCGCGGGCTCATGACCAGCACTCTGTCGGCCAGGAAGATGGCCTCCTGGATGGTGTGAGTCACCATGACAATGGTCTTGCCCGTGGCCCGCCAGATGCGCAGCAACTCCAGATTCATCTGGTTGCGGGTGATGGCGTCAAGAGACCCGAAGGGCTCGTCCATGAGCAGGATGGATGGCTCGTACACCAGCGCCCTGGCTATAGCTACCCGCTGTTGCATGCCGCCGGACAATTCGTAGGGATACAGGTTCTCGAAGCCCAGCAACCCCACCAGCCCCAGCAACTCCATGGCCCGCTTCTGATGTCCGTTCCCATCCCTCCCCTGCACCTCGAGGGGTAGAGTGACGTTCTGGACGACTGTTCGCCACGGCATCAACGTTGGGTCCTGGAAGACGAACCCGATCTCCCTGCGAGGCTGGGTCAACACCTGCCCGCCGATACGCACCACCCCTGCATCCGGCAGCAGTAAGCCGCCCAGGATACGCAGGAGGGTGGTCTTCCCACAGCCGGAGGGACCCACCAGGCTGACGAACTCTCCGTTTGACACGGTCAAGGAGACGTCTCTGAGGGCCCTTACCTCCCCTTCTCTACTGGGAAAGGTCTTGCATATGCCTTCGGCGACCAGAATGGGGTGCTTCACTGTGTTCTACGGTACCACTATGAAGTCGTTCGTGTACATCTTGTCCGTGTCGGTTTTGGTCTCGGCCAGGCCAGCCTGAAGCATGAAGTCCTGGGACATCTCCCATGCGGCACCGTCGGACTGGCCCAACGTGTCGCTCTGCCAGAACTTGATGGACTCCTTGAGCACGGCCATCTGTACGTCCCGGTTATCGCCTCCCGCCTCGGGGACGTACTCCAGGCAGATCTCGAAGGTTTCCTCGGGATGGTCTATGGTGTACTGCAGTCCTCGGAGGGCAGCGCGCACCAGAGCGCCGACCAGTTCAGGTCGCTCCGCTATGGTCTTCTCGTTGGTGATGATGCCGTTGGACACCAGGTTCATGTAGTCTGCTATGTAGATGATGTTCGGCTCGTACCCGGCCTGGCGGAGCTGCACCGGCTCGTTGGCCGCGTAGACGACCGCTGCCTCCACCTGGCCTTCCGTCAGGCTTGCCACCTGGGTGTAGCCGATGGATTCCAGCTTGACGTCCCCTTCATCGATCCCTGCGGCATCGAGCAGGGCCAGCCAGCCAATGTAGCTGGCTCCCCACAGGCCGGGGATACCTACAGAGCGGCCGACGAGATCTTCAGGCGTACTTAGCGGTACATCCTCCAACGACACGACGGCGACCGGGAATCTCTGGAAGTAGGTCATCACATAGACCACGGGCAGGCCTTGCCCGCGCGCCAGGACAACCTGATCTCCGCTGGCCACGGCGAACTGCAAAGCGTCGGTGCCGACCAGGTTGAGCAGGTCCGTCTCCATTCCGTAGTCGAACTCGATTTCCAGGTTTTCATCAGCGAAGTACCCCTCGTTCACCGCCACGTAGAAGGGGGCGAACTGCACATTGGGGATGAACCCCATGGCCAGGGTCACCTTTGTGGGCGAGGCAGGCGTCGTCGGAGTGGCGCTGCCCGCGCCGCTACAGCCGCTCAGCGCTATCAGAGTTACTGTGATGAGAATCAGGACCAGCTTCTTCACTTTTGTGATTTCTCCTTTTCCACTATTTGATTCTTCGCCACGATAGGAGCCTGCTTTCCAGCAGCACCACGCCGCCGTACAGGCTCAGAGCAATGATAACCAACGAGAAGAGGGCCACGAACATCATGGGCGTGTCGAAAAGGCCCCGCGAGAGGTTGACCAGGAAACCAAGACCCTCGTCTGCGGCCACGAACTCACCCACCACTGCCCCGATCACGGAGAGAGTGACCCCTATTTTGAGGCCCCCAAAGAGCACCGGTAGGGCGGCCGGGATCTCCAACATGGTGAACATCTGCCGGCGGTCTGCCCCATAGGAGCGCATCAGATCTACCAGGTTCTCGTCCACCGAGCGCAGGCCTACGATGGTGTTGATGAGCACGGGGAAGAAGACAGTCAAGGCGCAGACGATGACCTTGGACAGGGTACCGAAGCCGAACCAGATAACCAGCAGGGGGGCCAGTGCCACGATGGGCATGGATTGGGAGGCGACTATGTAAGGCGACAGCAGCCGCTCCAGTGACTTGGATTTGGCGAAGACGTATCCCAGGCAGGTGGCTGTGGAGAGCCCCAGCCCCAGTCCCAGCAGGACTTCTCTCAGAGTGGCCCAGGCATGGTGCAGCAACGTGCCGTCGGTCAGCGCGACGATGAACTTGCGGAACACGATGGCGGGTGCGGGAAGGATGAAAGTGGGATAGGAACCGACGGTGACGACTAGTTGCCATAGACAGAGAAAGACAAGCAGGGCCGGGGGCGCCAGCAGATATGCGCGATACTTGTCTGGCACCCGGGTTATTCGTCTCCTCAGTGACTGAGACAACCCTGCAAGGGTTCCCACTGGTGCAAGTGAATCCGGCATCTCTTGAGTTGCTCTCACGATCCCCCTCTCGTATACAAACAAAAATCCCGAAGGCACAACCTTCGGGACACACTCTCGCACCGTCAGGGGCAAACGCGACTCTCCCACTGATGGTACTCACCTTCTCCCGTCCGGACTTTACCGTCGGCTCTGGCTTCTCACCAGATCTGCTCTGTCGCTTGCGGGCTCGGCACCAGTTCGTGGTGCCACACCGCCGATCGGGAATTGGCCTTCTATGAAGGCCTCACCCTGCCCCGAAGGTCCTCGGTATTCGCTTTGTCAAGCTTCCAATATGGATTATACGCTAGTAGAGCAAGGTTGTCAAGTAGTGGGCCCTGCATTGAACACGGGCCCGTCCCGACAAACGAGCAGGCCCTTACGCTCACACGAGCCGCACACGCCCATGCCGCATCTCATGTAGGCCTCTTTGCTCAGTTGCCCTGGGATGCCCAGTTCGATGCATAGTCGCTCGAGCTTCTCCAGCATCCCCTCTGGACCGCATCCATAGACCGCGTCGAAGGTCTCTTCGCGAAGCAACCTCTCCGCGGCATCGGTGCACAGTCCACCCTCCCCAACGGAGCAGTCCTCGGTCACCAGCACGATTTCACAGCCCTCATCGGCAAAGCGATCCTGGAAGAGGAGATCACCTTGAGTCGCTGCGCCGATCACGGCCACCTTACGATTCGCTCGCGCCGCCCTGCGAGCCAGGAAAGCGAGGGGTGCGGCACCGTAGCCCCCAGCAACCAGCAGCAGGCGCTCACCGACGAGGTCGAATGGGCGTCCCAGGGGACCACGGATCCAGAGGCGGTCTCCGACGGTGAGTTCGTGGAGGCGCGCGCTGAAGGGCCCGACCCTGGAGATGGCGAGCGTCACCGGGTCGTCACTGACCAGGCTGAAGGGCTTCTCGTCGAGGCCGGGCAGCCAGACCATGACGAACTGTCCTGGCTGGGCTGGTCGTCGGCCATCAAGGGTGATGGTCTTGACAGGCTCAGTTGGCTGGGCGGTCTCCACCACCCGCATTGGTTGGGGAAGCATGTGAATACCGCGGATCCCTCTCTTGGGCTGCTGTCCGGGTGTCTGACTCTCGCAGATTATAGTCCAGCTGAGCGATCATGGGAAGGGCCATGATGGGCCAGCGAACAGGCAGGCGCAGGGCGCACTGTGGCTGCCTGCGTGCCTGATTGAATGCACCGAGTCCTTGTTTTGCGGTGTATATGGCTTTATAATCGCAGTAGGCGCTGGGCGGGAGGCGGTGGTGCGGCGGAGATGCCGCAACCGACGATCAGAGGCGGGCGCAGGGCCGCCGTGCCTCGACCCTCCTGCTCGTTGTAGCCCGCGAGCTGGCAAGCGCCCTTCATCTTCTCTCCGGTCGGTTCACAGATGACTCAACAGTGGATTGTTCCCCTCGAAGCAGGCAGTGAGAAGACACGCCAGTTGCTGGGCGGCAAGGGGGCTGGCCTGGCGAAGATGGTGCGTCTGGGTATCCCGACCCTGCCCGGTTTCATCATCACCACCGAAGCCTGGAAGTCCCATACTCCTGGCTCCAGGTCGCTGAGGCCCGATCTCTGGAAGGAGATCAAGGATGCGTTGAGCGATCTCGAGCGGAAGACCGGGAGGGCCTTCGGCTCTCCCCAGGATCCTCTCATCCTTTCGGTCCGTTCCAGCCCGTTGGACTCCATGCCCGGGCAACTGAGGACCGTCCTCAACGTGGGGCTGAACGACCATGTCCTGGACACCCTGACCAGGCAGGAAGGGGACCGTGGCTTCGCCCGCGAGTTGCTGGCACGATTGGTCCAGATGTATGGTGAGGCCGTCCACGGCATGAAGAAGGGCTGGTTGTCAGGCGAGTCCGAAAGCGGCGGACGAGAGGAATCCGCGGAGCGACGTCAGTCGGGGTCGGGGGTGGTTGGCCCAGGCTTCGTCTCTGACGATCCTGTGGAAACGTTCCGGAAGAAGACTGGAGAGGATTTTCCCCAGGATCCATACGTGCAACTGGAGCGCAGCGTCACCGGTGTGTTCGATTCCTGGTTTGGGGAGAAGGCCTGCCAGTATCGCGAGTCTCAGCACGTACCGCACGATCAAGGCACCGCGGTGATCGTGCAGCAGATGGCCTTCGGTAATCTAGGTCCCGATTCCGGGAGCGGAGTGGTTTTCTCTAGAAATCCGGCGACGGGTGAGAGTGGACTCTACGGCGAATACCTTCCCCACAGCCAGGGGGAGCAGGTGGTCGCGGGTGGCGTCACTCCGGGAACCCTCAAGGACCTGGAGGAGGAGTTGCCCCAGGTCTACGCGGAGCTCAGGGCCATTTGCGCTCGGCTAGAGAAGCAGACCCGGGACGTGCAGGATGTCGAGTTCACCGTGGAGCGGGGCAAGCTGTGGATCCTCCAGACCCGGGCGGGGACACGGACGCCTCTGGCTGCCGTGAGGGTCGCTGTGGACATGGCCAAGGAGGGGTTGATCTCCCAGAGCGAGGCTGTGGGCGGCGTGGACGCTTCCCTCATCGGGCAGGTGTTCGTGCCTGTATTCGCAGATGGGTCGCGCAAAGGGCTGGTGGCTCGTGGCATTCAGTCCAGCCCGGGAGCGGCATCAGGCAAGGTGGTCATCGATGCCCGAGAGGTTGAGGCCGCCGTTGACCGGGGCTTGCCGGTGATCCTGGTCAGAGAAGAGACGACAGCAGACGATGCCGCGATCATGCCGTCGGTATCCGGTATTCTCACGGGGCGCGGCGGAGCGACTTCGCACGCCGCTGTCGTGGCCCGGGGTCTCAACAAGCCATGCGTGGTGGGCTGCCAGGCGATGACGATAGATCACCAGGAAGGGGTTGTCCGTTTTGGAGACGTGGGCATCGAGGGCGGGGGTCATATCTCCATCGACGGAACTACGGGGGAGGTCTTCAGCGGCTGGAGGGAGGTGGTGAGCCCTCAGTTTGGGGAGGTTGAGGAGCTGCACACCCTGCTCAGCTGGGCAGACGGGATGCGGCGACTGCGCGTACTTGCGGATGTCTCTGTCCCCGCTGAGATCGAGACGGTCCTGGAATGGGGCATCGAGGGTGTGGGACTCTGTCGCACTGAGCGTTTGTACTACGACAGCGCTTTTCTACCCATCTTTCAAGAGGCGATGCTGGCCAGTGCGAGTGCCGCCAGGACAGCGGCATTGGAGAAGCTCGAAACGTTGCATCGAGAGGAGTTCCGGGCCCTCCTTCGAGCGGCCGGTGGTCACCTCTTGACGGTGCGTCTGCTCCACGCGCCTCTGGATCACTTCCTTCCCGAGAGAGACGCTCTGCTGACCGAACTCACGGAACTGCGGCAATTGCGCACATGGAATGAGGAGATCGGCCGCAAGGAGGAGCTGCTCCAGGCCGTGGATGCCTGGCGACAATCCTGCCCGGGCTGCGGATTGCGGGGCGCGCGTTTGGCGCTGGCCGTTCCTCAATTCGTGGAAGCGCAGGTGGAAGCTCTGTTCCTGGCGGCGTGCGACCTGGCGAATGAGCATGTGCCCAGCAACCTTAGCATCCTGATACCATTTGTTTCCCACTGGGGTGAGATCGACTCTGTGCTTCGATTGATTCGAGCCGTTGCGCAGCGAACCATGGAGATGTCCCGAGTCACGATCTCGTATCGCGTCGGCGCCGCCGTGGAGACGCCGCGGGCTGCGAGCGTGGCCGGGGAGTTGGCCAAAATGGTCGACTTCCTGTGTATAGACACCGACGGCCTGACAGAGGCAGCGTTCTGCGTCTCTCGGGATGAGGGGCGCAGGTTCCTCCCATCACATGCCGAAGAGGGTGTCGCGGCTGGCGATCCATTCACCTCCCTGGACGTGGAAGGAGTCGGAACGCTCGTTCGCTGGGCCGTGGAGCGGGCGCGAGCTGGTCGCGAGGGGGTCGAGATAGGGGCATATGGAAACCACTGCCAGGACCGGAGGGCGGTGCAGCTGTTCGACGAGTTGGGCCTAGATTTCCTATCCTGCCATCCGGCACATCTGCTGAGAGCACGCTTGATGGCTGGCCAGATCGCCGGCGGCGTGTGAGTCGAAGGGCAACAAGCTGATCAAGGACCACGTGCTATGCGAGAGGGACTGATCGTTCTCCTGGTGGCTCCATCTGGAGCCGGGAAGAGCACAATCATTGACGGTGTCATCTCGGAGGTGCGCAACCTCGAGAGGATAGTGACCTACACCACACGCCCGAAACGGCCAGGGGAGGTCGAGGGGCTGGAGTATCATTTTGTGACCACGGAAGAGTTCGAACGGCTGAAAGCCGCGGGCCAACTGGCCGAGTGGCAGGCCTTCTACGGCCACCAGTACGGTTCGTCCAGGGCCAGGCTTGAATCCGCCATCGCCCGTGGGCTGGGTTTAATCGGAGCCTACGACGTACTGGGTTCGGTGGAACTGATGAGCAAGTATCCTCGCAACGCGACGACCATCTTCGTCCTGCCGCCTTCCGTGGAGGAGTTGCGCCGTCGGTTGGTGGAACGCTATGGCGCGGAGACCGAGGAAGGCCGGGTGCGGTTGGAGCGGCTGGAGATGGAGATGAGCCACGCATACTCATTCAGGTACGTGGTCAGCAACGTCGACCTGCGAGAGGCGGTCAGGGATGTGGTCGGCATCGTGCG
>DATKVP010000077.1:0-9565 GCA_035530015.1 Anaerolineae bacterium
CGGCGGTCAAGAGCCAGCGGCCTTACGGCCTGCTGGGCGATATCCTGGCCAGCACATTGAGCATGCTGATCACCGGTCTGGCAGAGTGGGTATTCCTTCTGCCAGCGCTTGGTATCACAGGTTGGCTGGCGATAGCGATCACCATTGGCGACCCGTGGGGCCTGGCCTTGCTCATCCTGTGGCTCATGCGCCGAGTCAAGAGCTAGCGCCGAGTCGTCGCCCTGAGAGCGAACGGACCATGGATCTAAGAAGAACCCTTTCTATTATGCGCAAGGAGATGCGGCATATCCTCCGCGACCGGAGGACATTCGTGCTCGTCACCGTGTCGCCGGTCCTCCTGCTACTGGTCTTCGCCTACTCCATGTCCGTGGAGATCAAGAACGTCGCCATCGCCATCCTCGACTACGACCAGACCACCCTATCTCGCCGCTACCGGGATGGCCTGGCCAGCACCGGAGACATCGTGATCCGCTACTTCCCTCGCGACTACGCTGAGATGCAGAGTAGACTGGAACGTCGTCAGGCCAAGGCCGCGGTGGTCATCCCTGCGGGGTTCGAGGAAGAGCTCCTTGCTGGACGTGAAACGAGCCTGCAGGTCATCGTGGATGGCACAGACCCCAGCACGGCCAACCACACCATCACCCACATAGCTGGCTACACCCAGGCAGTGGCTCTGGAGATACTCAGTGAGGCCCTGGCGCGCGAGGGTATCGACGCAGGGCAGCTATCTCCCATTCAACTACGCATGCGCACCTGGTACAACCCGACCTTGAACGCCATCATCGGCTGGGCGCCCGGCCTCATCGCCATCGTGCTGGGCATGCCCGCCGTGGCGGCCACCCTGGCCCTGACGGCCGAGAAGGAGAAGGGGACCCTGGAGGCGTTGATCGCCACCCCCGTGAGGCGCTCGGAACTTATCATCGGCAAGCTCATTCCCTACGTGATCAGTGGCCTTTTCAGCGCGGTGCTTTGCGCTCTCGTGGGCGTCTTCTGGCTGGGCACGCCCTTCCGCGGCAGCCCGCTGCTCTATATTCTCCTGTCGGCCGATTTCTTTCTGGCCGCCCTCAGCATCTCGCTGGTCATCTCGGTCTTCGTAGGCAGCCAGCAGGCGGCTATGGCCTGCGCCATGCTGATCTTTCTCTTTCCTGGCTTCTTCATGTCCGGGCTCTTCTATCCCATCGCCAGCATGCCTGCGGAGATGAAGTTGGAAGCTTATATGATGCCCACCACCCACTATCTGACTATTACCAGGGGCCTGTTCCTCAAGGGACTGGGCATGTCCTCTCTCTGGCCCTTCGCCGTGGCGCTTCTCGCCATGGGATTGGGAGTGACTGGCGTGTCCATCGTGACTTTCAAGAAGAGACTGGGATAGCCTACATGCTGAGTCGCATCTGGCAAATAGTGACCAAAGAACTCATCCATCTCCGCCGTGACATCGTCCTGGTCTCATTCCTGGTGCTGGGACCGGTATCGGAGCTGGTGTTCATCGCCTGGTCCACATCGGCTCCCATTGGGCACCTGCCCACCGCCATCGTCGACCGAGACAACACAGCCTTGAGCCGTGGACTCGTGGTCGCGCTGGAGAATTCCGAGACCTTCGACGCCGGGTACTACCCCGCCAACGAGGAGGAGCTGGCCAGCCTGCTGGACGCAGGCTCCGTCTCCGCAGGTGTGGTCATTCCCCCCGGGTTTGGGGAAGATCTGTCATCACCTGCTTCACAATCCACTCAGGTCCAGGTCATCCTGGATGGGTCCGATCCCACAGCCGCGCGCGCGGCAGAGATGAGCGCCCGAGGGGTGATCGAAAGCTATGCATACAGGGCGCAGCTCCAGAACTGGGGCTACCTGGGCGGACGCCGGGGAGAGGTCATAAGGACCGACTACCGCGTGTGGTTCAATGAGGAGTTATCCGACGCCAACTACACCGTGCCTTCGGAGATGGGCTTCATGTTGGAGATGGTAGCCCTGATGATCGCCGGCATCAGCATCGCCAGAGAGCGCGAACTGGGCACCTACGAACAACTGATGGTCACACCCATCCGCAGCTGGGAGCTGATCGTGGGCAAGGCCATTCCTGCGGTGGTCATCTCCTATTTCGACTTCCTGATCATGCTGGGCATCACCATTTTCGTGTTCGGCGTGCCTATGAAGGGCTCGCTTCCCCTGCTGCTGGTGCTGGCCCTGTTCTACATCTTCGTCGAGCTGGGGTGGGGCCTTCTCATCTCGGGCTTCTCCCGGACTCAGCTGCAAGCGCTGCTCCTGGTGATGATCATCGCCATGGTAGGCATGGTCTTCTCCGGGTACGCTTTCCCTGTGGACACCATGCCGCCGCTGATGCAGGCGGCAGCCAATCTCGTGCCTATCAAGCATTGGCTGCTTGTCATGCGCGATATCATGCTCAAGGGCGCCGGGATCAACGTGTTCTGGAAAGAACTGGTGGCCCTGGCGGTCCTGGGAATCATCATCAACTCCGTAACCCTGACTGTTCTTCGCAAGCGGATGGACTAGCACCTTAACATTGAGCATGAGATACGATCGCAGAGTCGGTAGAAGAGCAAGCCCACAGCAGTGGGCGACATCCATGGGTGCGACGATACACCGGGCCAAGTCCGTAGCGGTCAAGGAACTGCTCCACATCGTGCGTGACGGGAGGACCTTCTTCATGGTCTTCATCTCGCCTGCTTTCACCCTGGTGATGCTGTCGTACCTCTTCACCTGGGACGTGGAGCACTTCTCGCTGGGGATCTTCGATCAGGACAGGTCGTCACTTTCGCGGCAGTACATCGCTGCTCTGTCCGAGGACGGCACGATCACCTTCGACGAGGACGTCGCCAGCAGTGCCAGAGTGGACGAACTTCTCGTCTCCGGCCGCGTTCAGGGCGTGCTCGTCCTGCCACCTGGCCTGATGGAGCGCGTGAACGGAGGAGAGACCGGGGAAATCCAGGCGATCCTCGACGGCACCAACCCGAGTACCGTCTCCCAGATGCTCGGCCACATCCAGGGTCGCACGGAGCGCTTCGTAGCGGCGCTTTCATCACTACCGGAGGACGCTCAGGCACTGTATGCACCCATAGACATACGTATGCGCGTATGGTACAATGCCAACCTGAGCACCCTGCACAGCATGGTGCCCGGTCTGATCGCCGTAGTGATGTGCATGCCCGCATTCTCGATAGCGACGTCCTTGACTCGCGAGAAAGAGCTCGGCACGTTGGAGGGCCTCTATGCCACCCCGGTGGGCGGCGCCGATCTGCTGCTGGGCAAGCTGGCGGCCTACCTATCGTGCGGTGTTGCGAGCGCCCTACCGGTGATGGTCGTGGCCACGTTGTGGTTCGGCGTCCCTTTCCGCGGGAGCGTCCTGCTCTTCCTGCTGGCGACCGCCGATTTTCTGCTGGGAGTACTGTGTCTCAGCCTACTGTTGGCCAGCTTCCTGTCCAGTCAGCAGGCAGCCACGGTGATCATGTTCCTGGTACTCTTCATACCGTCCATGTTCCTCTCAGGCCTGATAGATCCGGTGGACAGGACATCCTTCAGCGCGCAGCTCCAGGCCAACTTCCTGCCCACCACCCACTACATCACCATGTCGAGGGGCATCTTCCTCAAAGGGGTAGGCCTGCGTGAGCTCTGGCCTCAGTTGCTGATGCTGGCCGCGATGGGTGTGGGCTATCTTCTGGTCACCATCAAGCTCTTCAGGAAGAAGCTCGGATAACGAGTATGTGGCATCGTATCTCTAACCTGGTGGTGAAGGATTTGCAGCAGTTCCTCAGGGACAGGGTACTGCTCATCTTCGTTCTCGTGGGTCCCACATTCCAGCTAGTGATGATGGGCCAGGCCACGGCCACAGACATCAAGCATCTGCCCACGGCCATCGTGGACGGGGATCGCTCGAGCGATAGCAGGGCGCTCATCGTGGCCCTGGACACTCTCGACGAGCTGGACGTGACGCATTACCTGGACACGGAGGAACAGGCCGGCGCGCTGCTCGACAAGGGAGAGGTCACTTCCGTCGTGCTGATTCCCTCGGGTTTCGCGGAGTCCTTGGGTTCGCCTTCCGAGAGGGCGACTGTGCAGTTCCTGGTAGACGGATCGAACATCCTGGGCGCATACGCGGCGGTCAGCGCCGGTCAAGGTGCCATAGCCAGGATGGGAAGCGAGATAGCTGTCGAGCGTTTGCGGTCCGTTGGCGCTACTGACAACCGGGTCCCAGCACTCGACCTGAGAACCACCACGCGCTTCAACGAGGAGATGAATCACAGCTTCTATCTGTTGCCCTCACAGTTGAGTCTTATCGTTCTCATCGTCACCCTTCTCGTCTCCTCAATGGGCATAGTGAGGGAACGAGAAAGAGGAACTCTGGAGCAGTTGATGGTCACGCCACTGAGGAGAATCGAGCTGATCGTAGCCAAGGCTACTCTGCCCACACTCGTAGCCTTAGTCGATTTTCTCGCCATGTTGGCCATTGCGGTGTGGATCTTCGGGGTGCCTATCAGGGGGTCCCTGGTCCTGCTGTTGGCGGTGACCCTGGTCTTCATCATCGTGCAACAAACCTGGGGGCTGGTGATCTCTGCCCTGTCGGCGACACAGCAGCAGGCGGTTCTGTTGATCTTCATGACCGGCATTCTCAGTGTGGCCTTCTCCGGGTATCTGGTGGCGGCGGAGAACATGCCGACTCTCATGCGCTGGGCCTCCAAGCTCTTTCCTATCAGCCACTATCTGACCATGTTACGCGCCATCATGCTCAAGGGAGCTACCATCACCGACATCGGCCTCCAGTTGTTTGCTCTCCTGTTGTTGGGCATAGCCAGTCTGACCATTAGCGTGCGCAGCTTCCGAAAGCAGCTGGGGTGATCGATCCGAGACTACGAGGTACAGGTAATGCCCAAGGACAACGACATCGCCATAGAAACCGACGATCTGACTCGGGCCTTCAAGAAAGTCGTGGCTGTTGACAGGCTGAGTCTGGCCATACAGCGCGGCGAGATATTCGGCCTGGTGGGCCCCGACGGCGCCGGCAAGACCACCACTATCCGGCTGCTGTGTGCGATCATGAACCCCACCAGCGGCAGCGCGAAGGTGGCGGGCTTCGACACCGTCAAGGAGGCCGAGGACATCAAGAGGCGGATCGGCTACATGGCTCAACGTTTCAACCTCTACGGTGACCTCTCGGTCATCGAGAACCTCACCTTCTTCGCCGACATCTTCGCCGTTGGTGGCGATGTAAGAAATGAGCGGATCGATCAACTGCTGGCCTTTGCCCGGCTCACGGAGTTCAAGGACCGACGTGCGGCTCAACTATCTGGTGGGATGCAGAAGAAGCTGGCTCTGGCCTGCACCCTAATCCATGAGCCGGAGATCCTCTTCCTGGATGAGCCGACAACCGGCGTCGATCCCGTCTCCCGCAGGGAGTTTTGGGACATTCTCTCCGACCTCCACCTGCGGGGAGTCACACTTTTCGTGAGTACGCCCTACATGGACGAGGCCGAGCGATGTTCACGCGTGGGGTTGATGTTCGAGGGCGAGATGATTGTGTGCGACAAGCCAGAAAACGTGAAGGACCTGATAGGGGGAGAACTGATCGAACTCCGCCCGGACGATCTAAGACGGGCAGGGAAGATCGTGGCAGACCTGGACGGCGTTCTGGAGATACAGACCTACGGCGACCTGCTTCACGTGTTCGTGGACAGCGCCCAAGAGCGGATAACCGAACTGGAGAAGCTCCTGGCGAGAGAGGGGATAGGCGTGTCGGGGCTGCGCCAGACGAGGCCTCGCATGGAAGAGGCTTTCATCTCTCTCATCGGCAAACGAATATCAGAGGGGCGAACGAGCAACCCTGTGGCCTCCAAGAAGAGGTAGGCCCGGGACGTCTGTGTCCGGGTTGCTCGCTGCCGCCCGCTGGATGGAGGATCGCGCTCTATGCGAAATGAGCACTCTGTAGTGGCTGAAGGGCTCACCAAGAAGTTTGGAGACTTCACAGCTGTTGACCACATCAGCTTCCGCATCAGGACTGGTGAGATCTTCGGCTTCCTGGGGCCCAATGGATCCGGCAAAACGACCACGATCCGCATCCTGTTGGGACTGCTGCGCCCCACCGAGGGAGGGGGCATCGTCCTGGGATACGACGTCGTCAAGCAGTCGGAAGAGATCCGCAAGAGAATCGGATACATGTCCCAGCAGTTCAGTCTCTACAACGATCTGACGGTTGTGGAGAATCTGAACTTCTATGGAGGCACCTACGGGGTCACCGGCAAGAGGCTTCGTGAGCGCAAGGACTACATCCTGGAGATGGCCAATCTCAAGGGCCGAGAGCGAGAGATGACCAAGAACCTGTCGGGCGGCTGGAAACAGCGTCTGGCTCTGGGAACGGCGATTATCCATGAGCCGGAGATGCTGTTCCTGGACGAGCCAACGGCGGGCGTAGATCCTATCTCCCGGCGCGCGTTCTGGGACCTGCTCTACGAACTCTCGGATGGAGGAACCACCATCTTCGTCACCACGCACTACATGGACGAGGCGGAACACTGCCAGAGTCTGGCCTTCATTCATCTGGGCAGGATCGTGGCTCGGGGCACGCCGCAGGAGATCAAAGAGACGATCATGAAAGGTCAAGTCATGGAGATCGACTCCACAGACCCCGACCTGGCCTTGAGCGCTCTGCGAGAGTCATCCCTGTTCGACGAGGTGGCGCTCTACGGCGCTCTCATCCACGTCGTGGGAAGGGATCTGGAAGCTCACAGAGGGACCATGGAGCGCCTGCTCCAGGATCGAGAGATAGGGATCAGAAGCATAGACATCATCGCGCCCTCCTTGGAGGATGTGTTCATCTCCAGCATCAAGGAGGAGGACAGAAAGATACGTGAGGAGAATGGACGCCATTAGACGGCAAGAGATGGTAGAGTCAGAGGAGAAAACGCCATGAGGAGAAGACTGATCATCATCGCGGCGGTGGGGCTGGTTTTGATCGCCGCTGCGGCAGGCTGGTGGTACGTCAGCTCCCACCCCGAGCTCCAGGCTCAGTTGGTGGCCGAGCTCGGCCTGGGAGGCGAGACCACTTCCGCAGGGATCCTGCCCGCTTCAGGAATTGTGGAAGCCCAGGAGGTATCCGTCACCACCGAGATCGGCGGCAGGGTGACAGAGGTGCTCGCTGAGGAGGGAGACCAAGTCCAGGAGGACGACGTGGTGATCCGCCTCGACGATGCTCTGCTACAATCGCAGATGGCCCAGGCGGAGGCGGCCCTGGAGGCTATCGAGGCTGCGCTGGCCCAGACTGAGGCGGGCGCCTCCGACGAGGATATCCATCAGGCAGAAGCCCTGCTGCACCAGGCAGAGGTGGCCCGCGACGGGGCGCTACGAGCCCTCGAGGATGCAAAGGCCTCCCGCGCGCAGCCTCAGGAACTGGACGCTCGCATCGACGCGGCACGCACTCAACTGGCCATCGCCGAACTGACCGTCGAGCAGGCGATAGCCGGTATGCGGGCTTCAGAGATCCAGCAAGCGTTTTTCCAAAGAACTTACGCCCAGTTGCTCGAAGGCTTCGACGTGAGCTTCCCCGTACCTGGCCTGCCGATCGAAGTCCAGCGACACATCAACGTAGGGGAAGCCGTCCGTAGCGAGGTTCGCAGACAGGGCAGCTTGTCCAACCAAGAAGCGTGGATGGCCTGGGAGGGTCTGTTCGCAGCTGAGGCCGTCCGCGACGGGGCGCGAGAGAGTCTGAACCACCTGTTGGCCGTGCGGGATGAACCCCTGGAGGCAAACGCCATGGTCAGCGTCGCCCAGGCTCAATACTCCATCGCTGAGGCCAACGTAGAGGTGGCCCGCGCCCAGCTGGAGGCCATCCAGGCAGGCGCGACCGAGGAGGAGGTAAGCGTGGCTGAAGCTCAGGTCCAGCAGGCAGAGGCGGCGCTGGGCACCCTCCAGGTACAACTCGATAAGATGACCCTCCGTGCGCCCAGATCGGGCGTGGTGCTGGAGGGCATGGTCAACGTGGGCGAGATCGCGCCTCCCAACTTCTCATTGCTCACCCTGGCCGATCTCGATCAGGTCACCCTGACCGTCTACGTTCCGGAGAACCAGATCGGTCTGGTGAAGGTGGGTCAGGACGTACAGGTCAAGGTTGACTCCTATCCCGAGAGAACGTTCAGTGCGGAGGTCGTTCACATCGCTTCCCGCGCCGAGTTCACGCCCAAGAACGTGCAAACGAAGGAAGAGAGAGTGAGTACCGTCTTCGCGGTGAAGATAGAGATACCCAATCCGGACCACGCCTTGAAGCCCGGCATGCCTGCCGACGCCGAGATCCTGGTTGGCTATGAGGGGAGGTGAACAAATGTTGCTCAAGGCGAGAACAGTAGCCATCGCTCTCATGCTGATAGCGGCTTGCGCCCTCGCCCTCTCGTGCTCCGGCTGTCAGGAGGCGAGCGTCGCCGGCGCGATTGAGGCTTCCGGAACCATAGAAGCGGACGAGGTCGTCGTGGCCTCCGAGTTTGGCGGACGCGTGGAAGATCTCCTGGCCGACGAAGGGAACGCGGTCGAGTCCGGCCAGGTGCTCCTGCGCTTGGATACCCGGTTGCTCGAGGCTTCGCTCGGCGAGGTGAGGGCAGCAGTCTCCGCCGCTCAGGCAAACCTGACCCGCGTGGAAGCCGGCGCCCGCCCCGGTGAGATAGAGACGGCACGGGCCCTCCTCCATCAGGCTATGGCCGCCGGTGACGGGGCCGAACAAGCCCTGAAAGACGCAGAGGCTTTGCGACACAATCCACAGCAGTTGAACGCACAGATAGACGAAGCACGTACGCAGGTCACACTGGCCCAGCGCGGCATTGCCCAGGCCAACGCTCAGCTGCAAACCGTAACCATCCAGAGAGATGCCTACGCAGGCGCCGGTGATGACGAGAGCAAGACCAGATATGCAGCCCTGGACCAGCAGGTGCAGGCGGCGCGAGCGGCTGTGGTCATCGCCGAAGAAACGCTGGCCGGAGCGACCGTGCATCTCGAAAACATGCTCCAATTGCGCAACAACCCGATCGCGCTGAACACAGCCGTGAATCGAGCCAAGGCGCAGACCGACGACGCCTCAGCCGCCGTCCAAGTGGCCCAGGCCAGCCTGGACGCATTGGTGGCCAGGCCCACGGCCGAGGAAGTTGCCGTGGCTCAGGCCCAGGTCGGCCAGGCTGAGGCTGCGCTGGGCATTCTTCAGGTACAACTGGAGAAGATGACGCTGTACTCGCCGCTGAGCGGCTTGGTGAGCAACCGGTCCATTCACGTCGGGGAGACGGCCTCTCCCGGTGCCACGCTGATTACCGTGGCCAACCTCGATGAGGTGAATCTGACCGTCTACATTCCGGAGAACCGCTACGGTCGTATCCAGTTGGGGCAGCAGGTGGACGTCGAGGTAGATACCTTCCCGGGGAAGGTGTATCGAGGCGCAGTGACGTACATCTCGTCGGAGGCAGAATTCACCCCACGTAACGTCCAGACCAAGGAGGAGCGGGTGAACACCGTCTTTGCGGTGAAGATCCTCATCCCCAACCCTGACCACGACCTCAAGCCCGGCATGCCTGCCGACGCTACCATA
>DATKVP010000078.1:0-5503 GCA_035530015.1 Anaerolineae bacterium
AGCCGCGCCGCGTGCTGTTGCACGACAACGAGATGTTCGTCCTCGACCAGGGAACTCGAGAACTCCACAGCTATCGGCTCAACGAAGCAGGCAGCATCGCGGACGCCCCCGGAGGTCAGCTGCTCCTCGGTCCTGAGAGCCAGCTCAGTGGCCTGACCGTGGAGAACCTCACTGATCTGGCCTGGATTGAGGAGGGCAGCGGCCGGGAGACGAGCACCCTGGCCGTGCTGGTCAACGATGCATCCCTACTGCAACTGGACGAATCACAAGGATTCAGCCCCGTGTCGATCACCGACAGCGAGGTCTGGGGCGACACCCGCCTCATCGACGGGTACTCCGGCTACATCTACGTTCTCGATGCCCAGGAGGACCGCATACTGAAGTACGCTCCTACCGGTGACAGCTACGAAACCTTCCCCGTTAGCTACTTCCAGGCCGATACCATCGTCGACTTGGAGGGCGCCGTGGACATGGCCATAGACGGCTTCATCTACGTGCTCACTGGCAAGAGCATACTGAAGTTCTCCGGCGGCCTCCAGGAAGCGTTCTCCCTGAGCGGGCTCGAGGATCAAGAGCTTCAAGACCCGGTGGCCATGTTCACCTCGCCGGACGCACAGCACATCTACGTCGCAGATGCGGGCGCTGGGCGCATCGTCCAGTTTACCAAGGAAGGGGCCTTCGTGCGCCAGTTCCGTCCACCCAGAGACGACGAGGATCTCTTCCAGAGTCTGCAAGACCTTTCTGTGGACGAGGCCCAAGGTCGTCTGGTTGCCCTCACCTCGGACGGGCTCTTCGTCGCCCCGATTCAGCAGCCGCCCTCCGTGCTGCAGTGACGCAGTCAAGCGACCACGATCCGTGCTGCCGGCATCTGGGACGTGCCTCCCAGTGATGGGGTCCAGGCGATAGCTTGCCCACCGAGAGGTGGGGCCCACGAGCCGCCGACCAGCAGAAGAACCTCATGCGCGATCGGCAAGGTTTGCTCGTGCGTCCCTCAGTGTGGTAGAATGCCGCTGTGACCTACGTCCTGGGTATCGAGACCTCATGTGACGAGACAGCTGCGGCCGTGGTCAAGGATGGCTGCGAGATCGTCTCCAACGTCATTGCCTCTCAGGCCAAGATCCACGAGTCATACGGCGGGGTCTTTCCAGAGATCGCCTCGCGCCAGCACATCCTGCACATCGTTCCCGTCGTGGAACAAGCACTGAGCGAAGCAGGACCGAGCCTCCCCGAAATGGGCGCCGTCGCCGTCACCTATGGCCCTGGCCTGGCCGGATCTCTGCTGGTGGGGGTCAACATGGCCAAGAGTCTGGCGGTGGCTACAGGTCTCCCTCTCATCGGAATCAATCACCTGGAAGCGCATATCTACGCCAACTGGCTGGATCCGGAGGAGCAGATCGTCTTCCCCCTGGTGTGCCTCATCGCGTCCGGTGGACACACCAACCTGGTGCTGATGACCGATCACGGTCACTACGAGCCACTGGGCCAAACGCTCGACGATGCTGCTGGTGAGGCTTTCGACAAGGTGTCCCGTCTGCTGGGGCTTGGATACCCCGGCGGTCCGGAGATTGAGAGGGTGGCAAAAAACGGTGATCCGACAGCCTTCGACTTCCCGCGAGCCTGGATTAGGGGCACGCACGACTTCAGCTTCAGTGGCTTGAAGACGGCGGTCCTGTACCTGGTCCGCGAATACGACTCCGCAGACGACCTCCCAGTAGCAGACATGGCGGCGAGCTTCCAGGCAGCGGTGGTGGAGGTTCTGGTGAAGAAGACGAGACTGGCGGCAGAGGAGAGCGGGGCCCGTCAGGTCCTCCTAGCTGGAGGGGTTGCAGCCAACACCTTGCTGCGTACGCAGATGGCGGAGAACATCGGAATCCCCGTGCTCTGCCCGCCTCCGATCCACTGCACCGACAACGCAGCGTGCGTGGCGGCAGTTGGTTGGTTCAAACTCCAGGCAGGCGAACGCGCTGGATGGGACCTCGACGTGCTACCCGGCCTGAGACTGGTTCCATCTCAGACTCGATAGTCAAGCATCGTCGATTCGGTAAACAAACGCGAGGTTCTGGTGGAGCAGACGACCCTCAGGGACGCATATCGCAACGCTAAAAGCGATGCAAGTAGCTATTTGGCGCCCAGAGAATGGATCTCCTGGCTGATCCTCAGTCTTCGCTTCCTGGCCCTTACCCTGGCCGTCATCCTATCCTTCATCGACCGCTCGCAGGTCGGAGTCATTGTGCCCATCGCGCACATCACGCTGGTCGCCGTGGCCTACAATGTTGTCCTTGTGGCTCTGGCCCGATACGTGAAGTGGCTACGGCAGACGCTCAATGTACTGGTTATCGATACCCTCGTCACGACCATCTGCGTTTACCTGACCGGCGGCTATCACAGCGGCTTCTTCATCATCTACTTTTTCATCGTCATCGGGGCAGCCTTCTATCTGAATCTCGTGGCCACTACCCTGGTGTCCCTGGTCTTGGGACTCATCTACATCGGGGCATGTTTCCTCAACCCCGCTGGCATCTGGACAGCAAATGCAGCCTTCATCATCGCGGGCAAGGTCGTCCTCCTACTTCTCGTTGCCCTCCTTTGCGGCCTCCTCCTGGAGCAACTTCGGCGCGAGCACTACGAGACCGAGCGAGAGCGCGCCATGTCAGCTCGCCTTTCCGCCCTCAATGATCTGTTTCAGCAGTTGAGCGCCAGCCTCGAGCTGGAGCCCACGATGCAAACGGTGTCGGAGGCCTGCCGTCGCCTGCTGGGGGCAGATGTCACTCTGACATTGCTGCGGCGAGAAGATGGGGCAGGGCTACACGTCGCCGCAAGTAGCGGACTGGGGCTGGACGCTGCACGCCAGGCACTGGAGCTGAATGAGGAATCCTTGGAACAGCTCCTCGCCCTTGACGCTCCTCACGTCTTTGAAGACTCGGCTGCGGAAGCGGCTCCCGTGCGCCGGTTCATGCAAGCCGAGGGGATAGCCTACCTGGCGGTCGTGGGCTTAGCTCTCGCCGGGGAAAGGCTGGGTATGCTATGCGCGGGAAGACGCTACCGGGAACCGTTCTCGGAAGGCGATCTGGCTTTCCTCAACGCTCTGGCTCAAGAAGCAGCCCTGTCCATCCGCAATGCCCGCCTCTACGAACGAGAGCGACAGCAAGTACAGCGGCTGCAAACGCTGGAGGCACTCCAGGCCAGCTTCGTCTCCGTCGTATCCCACGAACTGCGCACACCACTCACCTGCATCAAGACCTCGGTAGATATGCTTGAGAGCACTCAGGATAGAGATCTGCCCGGTGTCAGAGAGGAACTGCTCCACACCATCAGTCATCACACCGGCCGCCTGGAGACACTTGTCGATGACCTGATGGACGCCACCAGGTTAGAGGCTGGTCAGCTGACTCTCTCCCTGCAGCCCACCGACCTGCGCCTCCTGGTGGAGAGGACGGTGAGAGCATTCGCACCCCTGGTGAAGAACAAGAAACAGATCATGGAGCTGGATCTGCCGGAGGATCTTGAGCCAGTGTTGCTCGACCGCCACCGCACCGAACAGGTGCTCACCAACCTCATCTCCAACGCTCACAAATTTGCTGCCAAAGGCGGCCATATTGGCATCGCCCTGAGCGCGGAGAACGGCGATCTATGTCTGAAGGTGAGCGATGATGGGCCAGGCATTCCTCCGAGCCAGCAAGAACGCATCTTCGACAAGTTCTACGTTGTGACCGACGGGCGAGGCCTGACCGGCGTCGGTCTGGGGCTGTACATCGCACGGCAGCTGGTGGAACTGCACGCTGGGCGCATCTGGGTGGAAAGCGAGCCGGGCAAGGGAAGCACCTTCCACGTTGTCCTCCCCAAGGAGCGGGAGGACCCCTTTGAGATCTAGGCCCTGAGACTGCGTGACACTGGAAGACGAAGGCAAGGGTGGTAGGTGAAGATCCTCATCGTAGATGACGAACCCGATGTGGCAAAAGTGGTGCGCATGAGCTTCGAGGTTCAAGAGCCTGATTGGGAAGCGCTCGCGGCCTACGATGGGGAAGAGGCGCTGGCTGTCTTCGAGAAGGAGCAGCCGGACTTGGTGCTCCTGGACATTATGATGCCCGAGATGAGCGGCTTCGATGTCCTCAAGGAACTGCGCCGCTTCTCAGACGTACCTGTTATTGTGCTGACGGCCAAGGAGAACGAGATAGACAAGGTGATGGGCCTGAACCTGGGTGCTGACGACTACATCACCAAGCCCTTCGGCCACCTGGAATTGGTGGCACGGGTCAAGGCAGTCCTTCGTCGGGCACAGGGATTGCCTCTCAGCCACGAACTCCCCTTCACCTCCGGCGCGATCCACATCGACTTCGAAAGACACCAGGTCAGCGTGGATGGTGAATCAGTGTCCCTGACGGGTACCGAGTATCGTCTGTTGTACCACCTGGCGCGCAATGCGGGTCAGGTGATGACGCACGAAGCCCTGCTGGCCCGTGTCTGGGGCCGAGAGTACACCGATGAGATCGACTATCTCAAAGTGTACATCAGCCGGCTCCGCAACAAGCTGGAGCAAGACCCCCGCAACCCCGAGTACATCCTCACCGAATACGGCGTAGGCTACTGGTTCAGGAAAGCTTAGCCCAGGATTTGCCCGCTATTTACCACATTTTAACCACATTTACCCTGCCCTGTTACTGATTTGGGCTATGATAAGGTTAGACAGCAGCTCACTTCTGGTTCACCGGAGAATGGGAGATACGATGTCGCGCACCGAGTTCAGAAGAACCGCCATCACCGTTGTGCTGCTACTCGTTGGGGCTGCCGCAGCGGCTGGCTTCATGTCCTACTACCTTGTCCGCTAATTCACGATGCTGACAGCAGGCAAAGGAGCCTGTTGAAATGACATATCGTGCTTTGACAGGTGGAGAGAGATGCTTGCCCTTGTGCTCAGTGGGGGAGGCAACCGCGGTCCCCTGGAAGTAGGTGCACTCCAGGTACTGCTGGAACACGGCATCGTTCCGGACATGCTCGTCGGCGCGTCAGCCGGGGCGATCAACGCCGCCTTTCTGGCCATCGATCCTACACCCGACACTGCCCTCGAGCTCGGCCGCCTGTGGATGACGGCTGAAGAGCATGGCGTGTTTCGCGGCAATCGACTCACCGTGCTCTGGCGCCTCATGACCGGCAAGGACAGCCTGTACCGCAACGAGGACTTCCGACGCCTCATGGAGGAGAGCCTGCCGGCGGAAACGACGTGCTTCGCCGACATCGAGGCGGTGAAGCTCTTCATCGTGGCCACAAGACTCCATACAGGCGAGCCGCGCGTATTCGGCAAGGATCCCCAGGAGCGGCTGTTGGACGCTCTCATGGCCAGCACAGCTCTACCTCCCTTCTTTCCGCCGTGGTCTTGCGGGGACGAACTGCTCATTGACGGGGGCATAGCAGCCGATCTTCCCGTGAGAATCGCCATCGCTGAAGGGGCCACGGAAATCTACGCCCTTCACCTGGTGGATGCGCCGCGGGAGGGTCAGCAAATGCG
>DATKVP010000079.1:0-4297 GCA_035530015.1 Anaerolineae bacterium
GCAGGCCAGATGGATGCCGGAGAAATCCAGCGACGACACCTGGTCGCCGTAGCACATGAAGTTGCGGATCGCCAACTTGACCGGAATCATGCTGGAGGCTCCTTCCCCGTCGTACTCTTGTCTCGGGCTGGCTGACCTCCCATATGATATCACCTCTGGGCTTCGCTCTCAAGGGAACGTATTGACGCCCTCTCCACGACAGCTCAGCCGCCTCGGCGGTTCGAGCGACGTGATGGATACGAACTTTTGGCCTCACTGTGCTTCCTTGACGCTTGCCAAAACAATCTGCTATAATCGACCAAGTAAGGCGGAGGGAGTCCGGCGATGATCTCGGAAGCAAAGCTGGAGGCACGGAGGCAGCAGGCCGCGCAGATGATCTTGGAGGGCGGGATTGTCACGCCCGCCCTGGATTATGATGAGGCTGAGGTTCTTCTGGACTGGGCTCTCGCTCGAGTGGGGGAGTGCGCTCTCTCCAGCCGGGAGATGGGAGACAAGGAAGCTAGACGCCACATCGTAAAGGGGGTCAACAAGGTTCGGCGGCTGATGGAGATGGTCAACGAGATGGTAGCGCGGTGGGACGAGTCAAACCGCGTAGAGATGATAGAGAAGGTGACGAAGTTGCTGGCCGTGGCCATGGAGGACACTGATCGATCTGGTGCCTGAGGACATCGATAGAGGGAGGGAGTGATGACGAAGCTGGAGATCATAGAGGGGATTGGTCCTGTATATGCCGATCAGCTGAGAGCAGCCGGGATTGTCACTGTGGAGGCACTGCTGGCGGCCGGTGCCACTCCCGCAGGGCGTCAGCAGCTGGAGGAGAAGAGCGGGATCGGACATGCCTTGATCCTCGAGTGGGTCAATCTGGCCGACTTGATGCGCATCAAGGGTGTCGGCGAAGAGTACTCTGATCTTCTGGAGGAGGCCGGAGTAGACACGGTCAAGGAACTCCGCAACCGGGTCCCCGAGAACCTCCATGAGGCCCTGGTGAAGACCAACGAGGCCAAGAGACTGGTGCGCAGACTTCCCACTCTGGGCATGGTCAGAGACTGGGTGCGACAGGCAAAGGTATTGCCGCCCAAGGTCACCTACAGGTAGGATCTCGATCAGGGCATCGAAGAGTACGTTCTGCTGACCCGCGCGACTTGCCGCCCTCAGGATGGGGGCAGTCCGGCGGTCGCTAGGGTGACGGCGCCTGGTCCCTTGCCTTGAAGGGGCCTCGCAACCGGCCAGGGGATCAGGAAATCCCCCTATGGGCGGCTGCGAGGGTGGTCTGCCCCATGGTGTGTGGCGGGGGATAGCCTGCCTGAGATCTCGGGTGACAGGCGGCAGTTGGCCGGGTGAAGAAGGCGCCCCGGGTCAGCCTCCATGACTGGATTTCCACTTCTGAACTTCCGTGCGCATCTCTGCTGCACTGAGGTGAGTTGCCTCGCTTTCGGTGCCCAGCATCTGGGCCAGCTCTTGGGTTCGCTTCTCCGACTCCAGCCTGTCCACAGTGGTGACCGTCCGCGCACCGTGCTCGTCCTTGGCCACCAGATAGTGGGCATCGCCAAAGGCGGCGATCTGGGGCAGGTGAGTAACACACAGGACCTGATGGCTGCTCGCCAGAGCCCACAGCTTGCGCCCCACCACCACCCCCGCCCGGCCTCCCAGGCCCGCATCTATCTCGTCGAAGATGAGCACCGGGGTGTCATCCACCGTGGAGAGCACGGTCTTCATGGCCAGCATCAGTCGCGCGGTCTCACCGCCTGAGGCTATCTTGGGCAGCGGCTTCAGGGGTTCGCCGACGTTGGGTGAGATCAAGAACTCCACGCGGTCTATGCCCGTGGAGTCGAAGGCATATCGCTTGCCGTCCACCAATACTCCGTCGTCGGCCTCCCGCTGCGCCAGAGATACGGCGAAACGAGCCTTCTCCATGCCCAGTTCCTTGAGTTCTGCCTCCATGCTCTCGGCCAGCGACTCAGCTGCCTGGTGACGTCCCTTCGAGAGCTCGCCCGCCAGCTGTGCGATTTCGGCCAGCAGCTTCGTCTCCAGAACCTCCAATTCCTCTATACGCTCCTCGCTGTGTGCCAGCCCGTCCAGCTCCTTTTCCGCTGCGGTGGCGAAGGCGAGGATCTCTTCCATGGAATCGCCGTACTTGCGCTTCAGATGCTGGATCAGGTCGAGGCGCTCCTCGACCTGCTGTAGTCGCTGAGGATCGTACTCCACCTCCTCGGCATAGGACCGGAGTGTTGCCGCCACGTCCTCCAGCCGAGAGCAGGTCTCAGCAAGGCTTTCGTGCTGCTCTCGCAGCCTCGGGTCCAGCTCGGCCAGCCTGGCCAGGCCTGCGCTCGCCTCTCCCAGCCTGTCCAGGATCGAATCTCCCAGGCCCTCGCCTTCGGAGAGACTCCTGTACAACGAGTCGGTCTGAGTGATCAGCTTCTGGGCGTTGCTCAGGACCCTCAGCTCCAGAGTCAGTTCTTCTTCCTCCCCGTTCTCCAGTTTGGCCGCGGTTATCTCTTTGACCTGGTACTGAAGCAGGTCTACCCTCCGGGCGAGTTCACGCTCGTCGTGCAGCAGGGACTTCAGTTCGCTGCGAGTCTCGTGCAGGCGACGCACCCTGGCCGCAATCTCCGCGCGCTGGCGCTGGAGGCCGGCGTACCGGTCCAGGAAGTCTATGTGTTGCCTGACGCGCAGCAGTGAGAGGTGTTCCCCCTGGTTGTGGATATCTACCAGTGTCTGCCCGATCTGTCGCAGCAGACCCAGCGTGACCAGTCTCCCATTCACCCGGCAGATGTTCCGTCCCCGGCGGTTGATTTCCCGCGTCAGGATCAGCCCGTCCTGGTCGTCCCCAATGAGGCCGTTCTCCTGCAAGAGAGGGAGTATGGTGTCCTCGTACAGCTCTTGGGGCGGCGAGAAGACGCCCTCTATGAGGGCTTGCCCGGTGCCCGCGCGGATCTGATCGGTGTCCGCCCTTCCGCCCAGAAGGGTGCTCACCGCGTCGATGATGATGGACTTGCCCGCCCCGGTCTCACCCGTGAGCGCGTTGAAGCCCATCGAGGGGCTGAGCTCCAGCTGGTCGATAATGGCGAAGTTGCGAACGGTCAGGTAGGTAAGCAAACGGTCCTCCGAAGCCCAGCGGTCAACTAGCGGAGGCGCATTGCAGCCACGACCGCAGCGACGATGGGATAGATCCAGTAGTAGGGATTGAGGAGGAAGGCGGGCAAGACGAACAAGGCCGCCGGACCGAACCTGAACGCGGCGACGAGGCCCGTGCCAACGATGGCGCCCACGAGTACGCAGAACACCGCTATGGCCTGCAACCCCCTGCCTCGCTTGAGTCCGGTCGCTCGACTGATGGCCTCGCCTATCCCTGTTCCCGCGGCCAGGGCCAGGATGAACGAGAGAAAGAGGACCGGAATGAAGAGAGGAAGGATCTCCACGGCCAGGCCAAAGAGCAGAGAGGCTCCCAGCCCGGCTCCCAGCGCCCGCAAGTAGTGCTGGAACGAAACGTCGTAAGTCGGTACCTTCCTGAGTTGAGCGCACTGCGGGCATCGTAGCCCAACGGGGTGGCGAATCGTGCATTCGGTACAGATGGACTGGCCGCACTTGCCGCAACGCAGCAGCGTCTCCCGCTCTGGATGATTGTAACAATACATGGGTCCAGACATGTCTATTGCTTCAGTCTCTCCAGCAAATCGCGCCCAAAGTAGTTGGTGGGTTGCGTCCTGACCAGCTTGCAGCGGCGAGGGCTCACCGTGACCGTAACCCTGTCCCCGTCTTCCAGCGGTGTTTCGATCTGCCCGTCGATGGTGAGCACAGCCTGGTATTCGGTGGAGAGGCGTATCTCGATCACGGACTCCGGAGGCAGCACCAGGGAGCGTTCCAGGGCTCTGTGAGGCGCGATAGGGGTGAGCAAGATGTCCTCCAGACGCGGGTGTAGGATGGGGCCGCCGGCCGCCAGGGAGTAGGCCGTGGAGCCCGTGGGCGTGGCCACGATCAACCCGTCGCCCACGTAGTTGGCCATGTGTTCGCCATCCACGTAAGCCGCTATCCTCACCACGCGTGAGATGGTGCCATGCCCCACCACCACGTCGTTGAGGGCTTCATACGAGCCCTGATCTTCTGTTCCCCTGCGGAGTTCGGCGCGCAGCATGATGCGATCTTCCAGCCAGTAGCCCCCGGACAGCACGGTGTCCATGATCTCGGTCACTTCGTCGGGCTGGGCCTCAGCCAGGAAGCCGAAGCGTCCCATGTTCACGCTCAAGATGGGCGTGCCGTGGAGCACAGCCATTCTGGCCGCCCTCAGAATGGTGCCGTC
>DATKVP010000080.1:0-2915 GCA_035530015.1 Anaerolineae bacterium
TCCTGTCCGATCAGGGTTCCAGCCCAGCCATACCGGAGTCCTACCAACTGGACATATCGTGCTGCGACCAATGGACTGCCAGTGCCAACCAAGGCTGGATCACAGTGCTGAATACCAGCGGAACCGGCCCGAGCAGTGAGGCCACCGTCTCCGTCAACGGATACCCGACCGATCCCGGTACCTACCTCGGCACGGCAACCGTCGAGACCCTGACCTCGCCGGAACAGGTCGCGCTACCAGTTATTCTGGCGGTCACCGACGGCCCTCTAGAGCGCAGCAGAGTACCATTGGTAGCCAAGTAGCCAGGCAAGCAGCAGACCTGAGAGCCGATCGGCGACACACGGAGAAGGGAGCTGACGACGCCAGCCCCCTTCCAGTTGCCAACCCGCTGATTGCCTGCGGTCACACGCTCTTCAGCTTCTCATTCAGCGCGGGCACCACATTTGCGTAGTCCCCCACGATGCCGTAGTCTGTGATGTTGAAGATCGGGGCTTTGTCATCCTTGTTCACGGTCACGATGATCTTCGAGTCCACGATCCCCACGGTGTGCTGAATCTGGCCCGAGATGCCGATGGAGATGTACAGACTGGGCTTGCATTTCTTGCCCGAGAGCCCCACCATTCTTTCTTCTGAGAACCACTCCCAGTCGCTGGCCGGGGTCTTGGTGCACCCGATTTCAGCGCCGAGTTGACCCGCCAGCTCCTCGATCATCGCCAGGTCTTCCTTGGCCTGCACCCCGCGCCCGACACAGATCAGTACCTCTGCCTCTTCCAGGTTCACCTGGTCGCCGGCCTTTTCCCGTCTCTCGAGAACCTTCACCGGAGGATCCGCCAAGTCAAGATCCACATTGACGACTTCCCCCTGGTTTGCCTCTTTGGCTCCCAACTCGAAGGTCTTGGGCATGACGGAAATGACCTTCTTGGCGGTGGCGATGACCTGGGAGGCCACCGTGTTGCCACCGTAGGAGTATCTACCGGCTTCCAGGTTGCCGTCTCTAACGCGCACTGCGTTGGCGTCAGTAATGGCCCCGGCGTTCAACTTCTGGGCCAAGCGACCGGCCAACTCCTTGCCCCTCTTGGTCGACCCAAGGAGCACGAACTCCACATCGCCGCTTTCTGCAATCTGTCGCAGCCCCTCGGCAAATGTACCGACATAGAAATCGCTGAGGGCGGGATGCTCGGATACGTATGCCCTGTCGGCGCCGTAGGAGAAGTACTCTTCCGCTTTGCCACCAGCGCCTTCCCCCAGGAGCGCCACGCTAACCGTCGCGCCTAGTTCCTGGGCAAACTCCTTGGCTGCGGAAACCAGTTCAAAGGCCGTTCCATCAATGTCGCTGTAGACAAGTATCTCCGACATCTTTACCTCCCCAGTACTCCTTCCTTGATCAGGGCATCCACAAGGGCGTCTATCTGCTCTGCCAGATCACCTCCGAGCATGACGTTCTTCCTGTCCTGTTCGGGGGCCAGGTTGCTCACGGTCTCCACTCTCAGCGCGTTTTGGCCCACCTCATCCGAAGATAACCCGATGTCGTCCGGTCCCCACTCGTGCCTGGGCTTCGCCCCTGCCTTGCGGATGGCCATAAACTTGGGGAGCCGAGGCTCGTTGATCTCCTGCGCCACTGTCACCAGCGCCGGCAGGTCTGCCTGAATGACCTCGAAGCTCTCTTCCATGTTCCTTACCGCCTTGACCTTGCCGTCCTCAACCTCCAACTCGCGTACATATGTGATCTCGGGGAGGTTGAGCAATTCGGCAAGGGCCGACGCCACGATGCCGGAGTAGTTGTCCGTCGAACCCTCGGCGAGAATGATCAGATCGTATGAGCCGATTTTCTCGATGGCCTTGGCCAGCACCTTGGCCGTCCCCATGCTATCGGATCCTGCGAAGGCTGGGTCGGTCAGAAGTACAGCCTCATCGGCACCCATGGCCAGGGGTTCGAGGATTCCTTGCTGCAGCTTGTCCGACCCCATGGCTACGACGGTGATCTTCACATCACCCAGCTTCTCCTTGACCTTGACCGCCTCTTCCATGGCGTTCTTGTCAAGATCCCCCCAGACGAGGGGCACACTCTCCAGAACCGGTCTTCTCTCCTTGATCCTAATCTGCTGCAGATCAGGGATCTGCTTCATGCACACCACTACGTCCATTTTCCCTTGCCCTCCTTGAACTCACTCCTCTATTTCAGTCCTATTCCCGCCGGAGTAGATCGCATTGAAAACGTGCGTCTCCTGAGAGCCAGCTTCGTGCTGGGCTGACCGCTGACCCCTAGCCGAACCTGTACTGAATGCCAAAGCCGCCGCGCGCATAGTTCCAGTTCAGGGCCCCGTGGATACACGCAATACGACAGGTGCCGCACTCCAAACACCCGGAGCACTCGATCTCCATGTCCCCGGTCTCCCTGTTGACCGTGTATAGCTTTGCCGGACACACATACAGGCAGAACTTGTCGTCACAGGACTTGCAGATCTCCTGATCGATAATGATGTGCGGTTCCTTGTCGATCTTGAAGACATCAAGTCCCAACTTGGTCTCTACGTTCATACGAAGGCTAACCCCCCACAGGACTCTGACTAGATGCGAAGCATGCGCAGGCCATCCTTGACAGTCGACCAGTTCAAGAACTTGCCGAGGACCTCTCTGATGACCGTCGAGGAGATCTTCGGCTTGGGATTCTCGTCTATCCACATCAGCTTGGTGAAGATGTCGCAGACCGCCTGCGGGTAGAAGTTGAACAATCGCGGGTTCTCCATTACGTCGAGCACGCTGCGGAATGTCTGCAAGTCCTTAAGTACGAAGGTGTCACTCAGCGATTCCTGGTACTGTGCCAGCGAAGCCGCCGAGTAGTCACTTGTCTCCCTGGCTTTCTTGATCGCCTCCGCGGCCATGACTCCCGATGCCACTGCGAACTCCATGCCCCT
>DATKVP010000081.1:0-6361 GCA_035530015.1 Anaerolineae bacterium
ACCCGCTGCCTCAACGGCCTGATCCCCCACACCTCGGAAGCCGCCATGTCCGGCCGGGTGATCGTCGATGGAACACCCTCCATCGAGCGCACGGTGGCGCAGATAGCCACTCACGTGGGACTGGTCTTCCAGAACCCTGCCAGCCAGCTCTTCGGCTCCACAGTCGAGGAGGAATTGGCCTTCGGACCCCGCAACCTGGGCCTCCCTGAGGATGAGGTGGCCGAGCGCTCCTCTTTCGCCCTCCGGGCCACGGGGATCGAGCACCTCCGCCACCGCGCCACCAGGACCCTTTCCGGGGGCGAACAGCAGCGGGTGGCCATCGCCGCCGTGCTGGCTATGCGTCCCCAAGTCCTCGTGCTCGACGAGCCCACGTCGAACCTGGACCTCAAGGGCGCCACTGCCGTCCTCAACACGCTGCAAGGCCTGCACAAGGACTACGGCTTGACCATCCTGGTCGTGGAGCACAGGCTCGCGGAGGCGGGGAGGCTGGCCGATAGGGTCCTGATCATGAACAGGGGAAGAATGGTGCTCGATGGCCCTCCCCAGGAGGTATTCGGTAAGAAGGAGCTTCTGGCCGAACTGGGTATCCGCTATCCGCGATCGGCTCCCAAGGGAAGTTGCCCGGCGCTGGACTCGGCTGGCTCGAAGTCCTACGAGGCCGGAATCAGACCCCTGGTGGAACTCCAGGGCGTGGAAGCGGGATACGATTCCCGCGTGGTCCTGAAGGACCTCGACCTGACCGTCTACCCGGGTGAGTTCGTGGCCCTGGTGGGAGACAACGGGGCGGGAAAGACTACCGTAGCCAGGCTGCTGGCCGGGCTACTCAAACCCCGGAGAGGACGCGTGGTCTGGGATGACAGATCGGCCAGACTATCGCTGGGCCGGCGAGTCGGTCTCCTCTTTCAGAACCCCCTGCACCAGCTCTTCTGCGAAAGTGTGGAGGAGGAGATAGCCTTCGGTCCGCGTAATTTCGGCATACTCGAGGAGGAAAGACTGGAGACCATAGCAGCCGCAGCCGGCCTCTCTGACCTGCGTTCGCGTAACCCCTATGCCCTCAGTGTGGGCCAGCAACAGAGAGTGGCTCTGGCTTCCATCCTGTCTCTGGAGCCAGTCCTTCTCGTGCTTGATGAGCCAACCATGGGCCAGGACTGGGGCAGCCTCACTCGCGCCATGGACTTTCTGAGCAGGCTGAACGGTCATGGGCAGTCTATCCTGCTCATCACCCACGACCATAAACTGGTCTGCCGCTATGCTGAGCGGATTCTGCGGCTGGAGGATGGAAAGGCATCAACCCTCGCGCCCACCGCCGGGCTGTGGCACGAACTCAACGAACAGAAGGAGAGATCGCATGAAGTTCTCAGTACGTGAGTTGGTCTACATTGCTATCTTCGGCGCCATCTGGGGAGCCGTGGAACTGACCATGGGCTCTTACCTGCACGTCATCTTCCCTCCCCTGGCCGAAACCTTCCTCGTGGGACTGATCCTGGCCTCCATCGGCGCCGTCGTGGCCCTCGTCGGGCGTCACTTCGTACCCAGGACGGGAGCGGTGTTCATGATCGGCATCGTCACCGCCGTCCTGAAGATGATCAGCATTGGCGGTGTGAAGGCAGGACCGCTCGTGGCCATCCTGGCCGAGAGCCTGTTGATGGAACTGGGGCTGTTCATCGCGCGCAAACCCAGGCGTCGGGGCTTCGTCCTGGCGGGCGTGCTGGCTGTCGCGTGGAACTTCTTCCACAAGCTCATCATGATGTACATCCTCTTCGGCAAGGGTGTCTACGAAGTCTACGTGAGCATGATTCAGCAGGGCGCAAGTCTACTCCGCATCGACGCCGCCTATGCCCTGGTGATCATCGTCATCCTGTTCCTGATCCGGATTGTAGCTGGTGGTCTATCGGGCTGGATAGCCTGGGACCTGGGGAGGGTCGTGCGTGGCCGCCTGGCGAGATAGTCACCCCTTGTCTGGCACTTTCCGCGGCGCCTTCAGTGCCTATGGTTACCTGTTTCTCTTCCTGGGCACGGCGGTCGCGGCCATCGTAGCCCGCGAGGCCGAAGTGATTTTCGTGCTCCTGGCAGCGATCATCCTTGCCGGACTGTCTCGAAGCCAGGCCTTGAGGCTCCTGGCCCGCTGGCAGCTCTGGGCGTTCGTGCTTCCCACTCTGGCACTGAGTCCCCTGCTCATCGGGGAGCGTGATGTGCATCTGTGGGGGTTGTGGTTCTCGCAAGAGGGCTTCTGGGCCGGGCTGTGGATGGTAGGCAGGGCCTTGTGCATAGCCCTGGCGGCCGCGGTCTTCACCAGGAGTATCTCCGTGTCGCAGATGGCACAGCTCTTCGAGGGCTTGAGACTCAAGGGATTGGGGTTCGCCCTGGGGGTGGCCACCAACGTCTTGCCCACCATTCAGGAGACGATGGAGACATCCTACCAGGCCATGCGGCTGAGGGGCGGGTTCCGCACCCGGAGACTTCGTACCTTGAAGCTGCTGCTGGTGGCCCTCATCGCAGGCTCCCTACGGCGCGGCGACGACATCGTGTCGGCCGCCGAGTCTCGGGCTTTCGACCCCGACCGGTCCCCCGGACCGTTGATCTCCCCCACGCGCGCCGACCTGGCTCTGGCAGCAGGATGTGGGATTCTGGCAGCGGCTCTGCTGCTGTTATAGATGGAGAGAAAGAAGAAGGCAGGGCGATAGGCCCCGCCTTTCTGCATCAGTAACGGGAAGTCTCAGACGATCGACGGTTCAACCTGCTGGATCGCCGGTAGCATCTCCCCCAGCACCCTCTCCAGCGCCATGGTGTGACTGCACACCCCTCGCCTGGCGAAGAACCCACAGTCGCAACCCCACTGCCCGTCAGCAAAGGAAACAAGGTGCGTGTGATTGTCGCCCTGGACGGTTACCTGGAACTGGTTGAATGAGATCCTGTCCAGCTGTTCGGCATAGCGCCTGGCCTTCTCGATCTTTCCGATCATCCCTGAGTCCATACCCTTCCTCCGCTTGGCGATTTCGTATTACCTGGCATTCCCACCAGGACAAAAAAAAGACGCAGGAGTACACGCTACCCCTACGTCACGAGATCATCATACCCGTGCGGTGATGTGGAATGGGTCAAAACACGTCCCCTATCGTTCTACATCCTTAGTATACCCGCAATCGTCCCGCTTGTCAACATGGCGGGCCCGACGGAAGGCCAAACGCGGCCCTGATCACGATGTGATCTATCCCAGCCTGTTCTGCGGGCAAACATGGTGCCTCCCACTCCGCCCCAGAACCCTCACTCCACACTTGACAGGTGTAGCAATCCTTGTTACTCTAGGCCCAGAAGGTACACACTGGGCCTGCCTGTCGCAGGTGGAATTAGCTCACCCGTAGCTGTTCTCTCATCCTCGACTCAGCGGCGCCGAGTAAGTGCTGAACCGTGATGGAGGCAGGAGCTTCCAGAGGCACAGCCGCACCTTCAATACGAGAGAAAGGAGGGAAAAGCAGCTATGCAAGAGCAGAGAATCACAGGCACAGTCAAGTGGTTCAGTGACCAGAAAGGCTACGGCTTCATCGCCCGCGATGAGGGCAAGGACGTATTCGTCCACTTCTCGGGAATCCGACCTGGCGGTCCCCGTTCTCTGAACGAGGGCGACAAGGTGGAGTTCTCCATCGAAATCGACCAGCGCGGCCCCAGGACCGTCGACCTAGTGGTGACCGAATCTGCTCCGCGTCAGGACTTCGGCCGCTGGTAGCCAGTACCCGGGCGGCGGAAGCAGACGCACACTAACTGCACAGAGCCCTGGAACAGCACTCCTGTCTCCGGGGCTCTTCTTCTTTTCCAGTTGGTGCACCGCCGGTGTCCTGGAAGAGAACAGCAGATCATGCGACCCGACCTGCCATCTCGTCCACCGGTGAGCCGCTGCCCATGGCTCGGCGCGAGAGCGCGTTGGGCAGGCCAACGCCCGGTCCACCACAGGCCCAGCAACTACTCCAATGCACGTTCCTCTGGCCGCATCACCGCCCGCTTGTCGTTTCCCGATCTCCTGGGCTATGATGTGTCTACCCAGATGCCCAGTATTTGATCAATCACTCCTGCGAATACGAAGCACGCCTGGGCCATTCGTCGCTCGTGCCGCAGCGGCCTCCGGCAGAGTATCGGAGAGGGGCTGCCAGCCTCGGGCCCGTCGTCCACCAACGGGCAGCCCACCTCGGAGGGACAGGAATATGACTGGGATAGATCCATCCAAGCCTCGTGAGGGACAACGAGCAGCAACGGGATTCAGAAGCAGGCTGCGCAGTATGGTGGCTGGGCTCTTCGGGGGCGATACCTCCTCCGGATCCGGCTTCCGGAGCCTGGGCAGCGTCCTCCTATGGGGCGTGGCACCGCTCCTGGTCGGCCTGTGGTTGGCCCCTCTACTCGTGCCGCAGCCTGCGGTGGGTATCATCCGGCTCAACGGAGATATCTATGTGGAGAGCGCCGATTTCGTTTTGGCCCAGATCCGGGAGGCGCGCGCCGACCCCAGCATCAGAGCGGTGGTGGTGCAGATTGAATCCCCGGGCGGAGAAGTGGCTGCCAGCCAGCAACTGTACATGGAATTGCAGACCTTGCGCCGTCAGATGCCGGTTGTTGGATCCATCGACAGCATGGCGGCCAGCGGTGCCTTCTACACGGCCATGGCCATGGACCCCATCTACGCCAAACCCTCATCGACGGTGGGCAACGTGGGTGTGTGGGGCTTCATCCCCGCCGACCTGAGCGTCAACGACGTCATCCTCTCAAGTGGCCCTTTCAAGCTCACGGCCAGCAACCGGGATGAGTTCCTGCGCTCCATCGAGGGCATCAGGCAGGAGTTCCTGGAGACGGTCTTCAGTCAGCGGGGAGACCGCATCAACATCTCTCGCGTTGAGCTTTCTCAAGGCCTGGCGTATCCCGGCCGAGAGGCGATACGCCTCGGACTCATCGACGAACTGGGTACGGAGAGCGACGCCGCGCGCACCGCTGCCGGGCAGGCGGGCATTGCCCACTACCAGGTGGTGGATCTCGCGGCACGGGTCGCCACCGAACTGGCCGAGGAGGGCGCCGGGGAGCTCGAGCCCTGGGTGGGAGCAGCAGAACCACTCACCGGGAGACGCGTCCTGCCGCCTGGTGCCTATCTCCTCTATGACATGCAGCTGGGGGGTGCGCCGTGAGAGCGAGAACCAAGCTTATCATCGCCGTCGTCCTCATCGCGCTCCCCGTTGCTGGCAGGTGGATGTGGTTCTACCGGGGACGTTACACGCCGCCCACCATCGGGGAGATTGACGATAGCCAGATGGAGGTCCCGCTGCCTGCGTACAGCCCCATCGTGGAAGAGGCCGTTCAGAAAGCGGGCCGGGTGCTCATCGATCTCGGCCACGCCAACAACCTGGAGGTGGACGATCTCACCCCCCTGCGGGATCGCCTCATCGCCCGCGGCGCCACCATGCAGACCTACGACGGGCTGATCGTCTCCCTGGAGTCCCGGTTACGCGGCGCCATCGCGCTGATCGTAGCCGCCCCCACATTCTCGTTCACACCGCTGGAGGCCACCGCGGTCGTTGATTTCGTGAAGGACGGCGGGCGGGTGCTTCTCATCGCTGACCCCACGCGCCCTGTTCCCGTGGCGGAAGAGCAAGGGACCCTGGACCTGACCGAGGTCTTCTTCCCCGACAGCGCCATCCCAGCCGTCAACAGCGTGGCCAGCCCCCTGGGCGTGGTCTACTTCGACGACTATATCTACAACCTGGCCGACAATGAGGGCAACTATCGCAACGTCAGACTGGCCATAGAGAACGGAGATCATCCGCTGGCCGAGGAGCTGGAGACGGTAGTCTTCTTCGCTGCCCACTCGCTGCGCAGCGACGGCGTCACCCTCTTCCAGGGGGACGAGAACACGTTCTCCTCCCTGCGGACGGGCGAGGGGGGCCTCACCACCGCCGCCCTCTCTGCCAACGGAGGGGTGCTGGCCCTGGGCGATCTCACCGTTCTCACCGCCCCCTACCACACCGTGCAGGACAACGACCAGTTCTTGAGCAACGTGGCCGACTGGCTGATGAGCGCCGAACGCGTGTGGGACCTGAGGGACTTCCCCTACCTGTTCCAGCGACCGGTGGATCTGGTGCAGGTCTCTGGCGACTACCTCGACCCGCGTCTCATCGCCCGTACCGACCCCCTGGCCGATGTGCTCTCTCTGGCTGACCTCACCCTCGAACTGCGCGACACGGCCGAGCCCGGCCACGACGCCATCTTCCTGGGGACCTTCGACGACGTGGAGTTGGTGCAAGAGTACCTGGACGATGCCGGCGTGACCATCACCCTGGCTGAGGAGGAGGCGACCCCGGTCGCCGGCGTGGGCGAGGAAGAAGAGCCC
>DATKVP010000082.1:0-2327 GCA_035530015.1 Anaerolineae bacterium
CATCCCGTCTACTTCGACGAGATTCGCCTCACCTCGAACATGATGCCCAGGGGCTTCCTCCCGCTGCTGCTGAAGAACTATGGGCGCTAGATCCTAGCGCCCATCAGAAGATGCCGCGCCTCGCTTGACACGATGCCTGGACGCTGAGCTACCGGCTCTCGCTGTTCATGCCTCCTATGTGCGATTTCGACGCGTCCAGCCAAATGAAAATGTTACCGAAGGGAGCCATTCCTTCAAATGATAATGTTACCGGGATGGCCTCTCCTTTCTGACTCTTAGTGAGTGTAGATAGGGTTTGGTAGACGTCCTCTGTCTCCTCTGGGGCGGCAGGAGGCAAGAGGAAGATCTGGTCGATGAGTTGGTAGATCTCTTGACGGAGCTGTCGAGGGTTGACCCGGTCACGGAGAGCTCGAAGCTGCTCCTTCTGTTGTTGAGAGATGGCATCGGTCTTACACAGTCGATCGTAGGGGGTTCGGGCTTGGTCGAAGCGTCGTTTGATACGTGAAGGTTGGCCCTCGGCAGGGAGCAACGGACCCGTCGTTTTCTCCGTGAGGCGCATGACAGGCTGAAAGAAGTTGTAGTAGAGCCACATCTTCTCATAGAGTTGGTTGATGGCCTTGGTTTGTGCGGCAGTGTCAACGCGAGCGGAGCCCAGATAGGCCCTGACCAGGGTTGAGTTCTTTTGCTCACATTCGCCGACCTGTGCTACAATATGCCACACTTCGCGGGGAGGGAAGAGGCTATGATAGGGAGAATCATCGGATACGTCGTGGCGGGCATCCTGATCCTTTTCGGGGTGCTGTACCTGTGGTCCATCCCAGCGGCAGGATCGAGCCAGATTGTGTCGAGACTGATCGTGGGGGTCATCTCACTGGCCGTCGGAGTGGTGATCATCTGGGTGGTCAGGACCAGAGGACCGGCCCCCGTGCAGCAGATCACACAGCAGGTGGACCTGGAGCTGGGGGGTGACGTCAACGTAGAGAAGCTCAAGTGCCAGAGCTGCGGCGGGGAGCTGAGCAAAGACCACGTCTCCCTGGTCCAGGGAGCAGTGATGATCAATTGCCCCTATTGTGGCTCCACTTACCAGCTCACGGAGGAACCGAAATGGTAGGATCGAGGAGCTCGCTGATTCGGGGTTTGGCGGTCGCGTGTTGTGTGGCTGCCTTGATCCTGATGCTGCCACCTTACTCTGCCCTGGCGCAAGACTACAGCTTCTCCGTGGACAGCAACATTTCGTCAGTGTACGTGCAAGAGGATGGGTCAGTTGACATCGTCTACGACATCGCCTTCACGAACGATCCTGGTGCGCACGTCATCGACATCGTAGACATCGGCTTGCCCAACGATTCGTATGATCTCTCCAGTGCCAGGGCGAGCATCGACGGCCAGCCGGTGAGCGGTATCTACAAGTCGGAGTGGCTGGACACCGGGGTGGAGATCCATCTGGGGAGCAATGAGATCATGCCGGGCGGCAGCGGCACGGTGCACCTGGAGATCAACAACCCGCGCATGGTGTATCAGGACAGAGAGGATGAGGAGTATGCCAGTGTGCGCTTCTATCCTCACTACTATGAGGGAACCGGTCATGGTGCCACCTACCTGCGGGTGAGTTTCTACTTCCCTCCGGGTGTCCAGCCTGACGAGACCCGGTACCATGACCAGGAGTTCACAGAGGCCCATATCGAAGGCGACCGCCCGGTGATGACGTGGGTGACTCCCGACGCGAGGGCCGACCGGCAGTACCAGTTCGGCGTGTCCTTTCCCCAGAAGTACGTCAGCCAAGTCTACGCCGAGCCCACAACTGACGTGGGAGCGGCGATAGTGGGGATCATCAGTGCGCTGCTCGGCAGCCTGCTCCCCCTCACCATCTGTGGAGGCTTTGCGCTGTGGGTCATCCTGGGGGCGGTGGTGGGTTCCAGGCGGAGACGGAAGCGGC
This sequence comes from Anaerolineae bacterium, assembly GCA_035530015.1. Taxonomy (GTDB): domain Bacteria; phylum Chloroflexota; class Anaerolineae; order UBA7937; family B3-Chlor; genus JAUVXJ01. The sequence continues at coordinate 1,937 of DATKVP010000082.1, forward strand.
TCATGGACTACATGCCGCCCATGGTCTCGGTGGAAGGCCTTGGAATCAAGCGTGGGTTGACGGCTGTGGAGGCGTCGATCCTGCTGGAGGCCCCTCTCAACAAGGTCCTGACCATGATTCTGTTCGGCCTGGTCAAGAAGCGTGCCGTGCAGGTGGCTTCGCAGACACCATTGCGCCTGGAAAAGGCGGACCCCTTGCCCGAGGGGCTGCACCCCTACGAGAGTGAATTCCTTGGGGCAGTCAAGAAGAACGGTGAGCTCAGCCAGAAAGAACTGACCCAGATCACCACCAAGCTGATCAAGGACGTCAACCAGAAGATGAAGGGCTTCCATGCCAAGGACACCATCGCCTACTACAAGGACATCGTGGCTCGAGCGTGGAAGCAGGTTGA
>DATKVP010000083.1:0-2902 GCA_035530015.1 Anaerolineae bacterium
AGGCCATCTTCAGCCACTCCAGCGCGCTTTTGGCGCGGATGCCCAGCGCCGAGGCCACGGTCACACGCTCGCGGTCCAGCACTTCCAACACACGGCCCACGGCAGGAGTCACGCCGTCGATGTAGAACTGGAACTCTCCCATCGTAGACTCGATGCGCCCTGCGTTGAGCAACGTAAGGGCTGGATGGAAGACGGCGCCCATGTTGTTCAGCCCGGTGTTTAACACATTCTCCCCGTCGATGAATTGTGGATAGGCTTCCTGCACGGTCTCCAGAACCTGTTGTGTGCGCGTGGCAGGCAGAGCGGCCAATGGTACCGCATCCTTCATGCGGAATATCCGCGCCTCAGCTGGCCCGTCGGATCGACTGGCATAGATGAAGGTTTCCGCTTCGGCAAGGGTAACGTCGGCGGTGCATTCCTGCTCGCTCAGCACCTTGGCGAACTGCATGGCTCCTCCGGTGCGGCCCGGATTGAGAATGGCGATCTGACCATCATGCAGGTGGGGCGCGGCCTTCCTGGCGATGTCGGCGTGGGCTGAGGAGGGCACCACGATCATGATCACGTCGGCTTCCTTGAGCGCCTCGGCCATGTCCGAGGTGACTAGGACCAGCTCTGCGAAGCCGTGAGGGCCCCCTTCGTAGCTCTTCAGTTCGATCCCGGTGCGGGTCTTGATGGCGGCAACGTTCTCCGGCGTGCGGTTGTAGAGGGTGACAGGGAATCCCATCAAGGATAGGTGGGCCGACATGGCTTTGCCGCCATGTCCGGCGCCGACAACTGTGTATCTGGTGTTCTTGCTCATTCGCGCTGTGCTCCTCTCTGGCGTTATGCCGTTTGATTCAACACGGGGACCGGGTGTTCAGTGTGGCGATTCTCTCTTGTTCCCCAAGCAGAAGCCCCGTATCTGGACTCACAGCCACGCAGGCTCCGCGACCGTCAACGCGGCTCACTATCTCTCCACGCGCAAAGGGGTTATTGAGCAGATGGGGGGCATCGAGGATCCCCGTGGTCACCGCTCGCGTCAGGGTCCCGGCGTCGGTCAGTGGATCATCCACCCCGGGACCGGCCAGTGCACGAATGGCATCGAGAGTAACCCAGGCTTCCCGGACCAGTTCCTCCCGCCGTTGTTGAACGGCGGGATCATAGCTCATGTCTGGCTGGCCGCGCAGGGCGTTCTCGATGGCTCTCCTGGCGAGCTTGCAGGCCTCCACTAGCTCTGCGGCGGTGGCTGCGTGGTGAGCCTCAGTGTGGCCGACGACGTGTACGATGTGCGGGCTGAGAGCCATCTGGAGATAGACACTGGCAGAAAGATGGCCTCGAGCTGCGTCCTCATCCAGCGGATAACTCAGCAGCCCCGTGCGGGTCTGTTTCCAGATGCGGAAGCCTGGCCCGGCCAGAGAATCGGTGAGATCCACACAGGCCAGCATCTTGGCCAGGTCCATGGCGTCCGAAAGGCCGGGGGGGCTATTGAACATGAACTGGGCGATGTAGTCCCCAACGCCGAAGGCCCGGGCATTGTGGGCCGACAGGTAGGCGGCGACGACGAAGATCACATCCGGCGCGTCGCGCATGCCCCAGTGGTGGGGTTCGTTCAGTTCGACGGGGATGCCCCGCTCGCCGTACCAGGCCATCACTCGCTGGTGCTCCCCTATGGAACCTTCCAGGTCCCAGGGTCCCCGGCCGTCCATCTGGTTGAACCAGAAGATAGGGATGGCGCACCAGGCGTTGTTGATGGTGTCCACGTACATCTCCGCCAGTCGTAAGAAGTCATCCGTGCCGGAGTACGTGCGGAGCAAGGGATAATTGCCGCGCCGGCTGGCGGCGAAGAGTGTTCGGAAATCATCTGGCCCTCGGACCGGAACCCCTCCAGCTCCCGTACGACGAGGGTCCTGGCGCTGGGGATGGAAGAAGTTAGCCTGAGCATCTTGGTCTGTTCCCAGGGAGATCACGTCCAGCACCTGGGCTTCGGCTATGTGCTCAATGCCCTCACGGGTCGCTTCCACGGTGGGCAGGCCGAAATGGTGACGGATGATAGGGAAGGGGGCCTTCCACTCACAACGCTCGACGGCGGTTTGGGGGAAGTCCGTTTCGCTTACCCCGGTGTGAACCTGACCTTTGACGTACGACAGCGCCATCTCCACCCCTTCGGTGCCATCGAAGACCCGCTCGAAGAAGCCGATGGCCCTCGCCCTCTCTGCGACGGGCGGTGTGCCTCCGAAGGCAAACCTCACTCCCGCCCGGTGTAGCTCATCGGCTTCCTCCGCGAACTCTCCCAGCAACCGCTCGCCCGTCTCCGGGGTGAGGCGGTAGGACACACCCACGAGATCCGCTTGCTCCCTCCGCGCCGCGGACAGTACGTCGTCGATGGGCACGGCGGGTCCGAGGAACACGGTGTGCCAGCCAGCGGCCTCGGCCAGTCGCAGGAAGTTCAAGACTCCCGCTACGTGGACGCACTCTCCCAGCGCTGCAGCAACGACTGTCTTCACGTTTCGTTCCTTTGGTATGCAAGACTAGGGCAGCAAGGGTAGGCCAGGTAGTCAGATATGAATGCGGAAGGGAAGGACTGACTCTCGTCGCTGTGACAGGTTTGCCATGCGAGAGGAACGTCTCGCGACACGTGCTGGCCAGGCGATGAGGATAAGGCCGCCAGAACTCCACCAGCCGGCTCTGGCTACGTGCCCTCAGGGCCGACGCGGTCCCTCCTTAGTAGCCAGGGGAACCCCGCGTCCCAAAGAGCACCATCTCGCCCAGTCAAGATCGCCGTCCAACAAGAAGCCCGCTGGCAGCAGCAGGCGGGCTCCTGAGTCACGTCTCTCTGAATCGAAGTGCCTGTGCTGCACCTTGGCCACCGCCCCGTTACTCTGAGCCTGGCTCCGGCCGGGGATGCACGGTTGGGGGGCCAACG
>DATKVP010000084.1:0-7571 GCA_035530015.1 Anaerolineae bacterium
CGCCTGGTCATCAGCATCGCCAAGAACTACCGCGGGCAGGGGCTGTCGTTCCTGGATCTCATCCAGGAGGGCAATGTGGGCCTGATGCGCGCCGTGGACAAGTTCGACTATCGTCAGGGCAACAGGTTCAGCACCTACGCAACGTGGTGGGTCAGGCAGGCCATAACGCGCGCCCTGTCCTATCAAAGTCGCACCATCCGCCTGCCGGTCCACATGGGGGAACGACTGCGCAGAGTCAAACAGGTTGCTGGACAGCTGGAGAAGGAGCTGGGGAGGAAGGCTGGCAAGGAGGAGATCGCCAAGGCCCTCAATCTCAGCGCCGAGCAGATGGAGCGGGTGTTCCGGGCCCCGACCCACACTCTCTCCCTGGAGAAGCCAGTGGGAGAGGAGGGGGAAAGCCAGCTCAGCGAGTTCATTCAGGACGAGGACATCCCGCCACCGGTGGATGTGGTACTGGATGGCCAACTCAGAGAACAGCTGTACGATGCGTTGCAGAAGCTCCCGGACAGGGAGCGCCGCATCATCGACTTGCGCTTCGGCCTCAGTGACGGCGACCCCCGGACTCTGCAGGAGATCGCGGAGGAGTTCGAACTGAGCCGGGAGCGAATCCGCCAGATCGAAGGCGAGGTGTTGCGCAAGCTGCGGCATCCACATTTCAGCCGCAAGCTCAGGACTTATCTCAGGTGAGCCCCACTGCGAAGGTGGAGGAGTCCGTGGGCGAGGAGGCACTGGATGGCGGAGAGACTGACCGGCCTGGTGAGATGGTTCAGTCCGCGGAGAGGATACGGGTTCATCCAGCTTTCTGAGGGCGATGATATGTTCGTACACATCTCGGAGATCCAAGGCGATGGGTTCAAGACGCTGAACGAGCGCGAGGAAGTAGAGTTCAGCGCGAAGGACACGACGCAGGGCCCGCAGGCAGTTGATGTGGTCAGGCTAAACAGCTACGCTCCTCTTGTGAAGACCTAGACTCGAGGCAACCTTCAACTCCTGAACTAAACCAAGCCCCGGTCATCAAGACCGGGGCTTTTGTCTACTCGGTCATGGTAGAACAAGGTGTGCCCGGTGCCTCGGCGCGCCTGTGGACACAGTGGACCAGGCGCAGGATGCGAGGACTCGGGGGATCGCTGGCCGGGGGCTAGGAGGTGGTGGTTCTCCTCTTCCTTCTCATCCAGGCGTACGCCCCGACGGCGAGGGCAACCGACCCCGCCACGATCAGGAATAGCCATGCTTGAAGGGCGTCGAACCAGAACTGCTCGGGGAAGAGCTGAATCAGTGTGTCGGACCGAGGGAAGAGCCAAGACTCTCCCGCGAAGAAGAGGTGATGGAACTCGACGAAGAACCAGCCGAACTGGAGTGGAACCACGATCATCGCGGCTACGGCGAGGGTGGGGGCAACCAGTGCACCAACGACTAGATAGAAGGGCATTCTGTGCCTGGTTTCTTCCTGGACAAGCAGGATGGCCAGAGAGACTGCGAGGACCAGTGCCAGCCCAAGGTCCAGCTTGATCGCCTTCCCCAGGAGGATCTTGACGTCCACCATGTGGGTCAGTTCCCTGTCGTTGAACAGGGGTGTCCCGTCTGCGCCGGTGATATTGGCCAGATAATCGATACCCTCGCCGGAGATCAAGTAGTGGGCAGCGGCCTCAGCAACGGTTTGCCTCTCCTCAGGGGTGAATATGCTCGAGGGAGGGACGTCCGGCCTGGCGTACTGCAGGCGCAAGAAGGCTGGCGAGATGAGGGGCAAGAGCGAGGTCAGGGCCAGAAACCATGGCAGAGCGAAAATCATGGCAGCGGCGCTCACTCTGGCGATTGTCGTTCTTAACTTCACTATTCATTCTCCTTCGAGTACGTATCGCAGTATGATCAGGTGCGTCAGGTGTTCAACGGGCGCTCGGTCATCGGTGAGGACCATCCCACGTCCATCGGCGTATCTGATTCTGCCGGCCGCTTGCTCAGCGATTCCGGCCAGCCACTGGTTGGAGATGCGCAGGAGTCTGGCGCGGACCCGGTCCAGGCTGGTGACCTGGTCGGTGCCGATGACCAGACTGTTGCTGTCGCCGGGCACGTCCACGATGAACACAGTCTCGAACACGTCCTGCATGGTGGCGGCCAAGACATCGACCAGACGAAAGTCGCTGGCTGTGCGTCCGGCGTTGACCACGACCGCTCCACCAGAGTTCAGCCGATCGCGGGCCAGACTGAAGAACTCGCGCGTCGTGAGGTGAAAAGGTATGTAGGGTTGCCGGTACGCATCGACTACGATGACGTCGTAGCTCTCTTCAGTCTGGGCCAAGAAGTAGCGGCCATCTTGGACGATGACGCTGAGGTTCGGCTCGTCCATGGCGAAGAAGCGCCGCCCCACCTGCACGACCTCGGGGTCGAGTTCCACGCCGCGTATTGACACGGGGCCGTAGACTGCCGTGTACTCTTTGGCGGCCGTCCCAGCAGCAAGGCCGACCATACACACGCTCTCCAGATCTTCAGGTACGGGGAGGGCGGTGAAGTAGGGTCCCAAGAGAAAGTAGTCCCATACGCCCCCACTCAGCACCTGGCCTGGACGGTAGGCGGAGTGGATGGCTTGCCCTTCGTTTAGCATCAGCACTCGCCTGTCCGGCTGATCTACGACCTGGATGTAGTTGTAGAAGGATTCCTTCTCGTAGACCAGGCCCTCTGCCGGTTTCACGAGACCGCCCGGCAGGATCAGTCTCAACAAGAGGATCGAGAAAGGCAGCAGAAGGTACCAACTGGCGCGATAGCCGATGCTGTGGAAGAGACCCGCCAGAGACACCAACAGCAATGTCAACGAGCAGAGGAGAAAGGTGGTACCTGTGCCCAGGAAGGGGATCAGGACCAGGGTGGGCAGGAAAGTACCCAGTATGCTGCCAAGGGTGGATAGGGCGTAGATAGTGCCCGCCGTATGGCCGGTGGATACCACTGACTGGGATTGAAGGCGAATGGCGAAGGGCGATACGCAGCCTAGAAGAACGACCGGTAGGGTGAAGAGCAGCAAGATGGTAAGGAACGAACCAATGACGATCTCGACGGAGTAATTCTCAAGACCAGATAGGGAGTAGCGCAAGATGGGTTTGGACAGGAACGGGATGAGCCCGATGGAGAAACCTGCCCAGGCTGTGAGCTGATACAGCAGTGCGGGGCGAGGATACCTGTCGGCCAGGCGGCCGCCCACGTAGTAGCCCACGGTAAGATAGATCATGATCAGCCCGATGAGGTTCGCCCATACCAGCTGTGAGTCTCCGAAATAGGGGGAGAGCAGGCGGGAGGCAGACATCTCCACGGCGAGGACCGTCATGCCGCTGACGAAAACGGTGACAAGCAACACATAGTCCCTTCGAAGCGGCATCTTCATACTGGGCATACGGGCACATTATACGCCAGCACATCGGTCCCAGCAATGCGGTGTCCAGCCAGAGCCCGGCGCCATTGACGGTCGTTGACAGGGACAACGAATCATGGTAAAGTCGTCTTGAGGGTGCGTCCCTTCTTCTAGGCGGTGGGCCCCGCTTCGAAAACCGATCTCAGGGAGATAGGCAACAGTGGCAGAAGAGCCGTTGAACGGAGACCTGGCACAGGATAGCGTTCCAGCGGAGGTTATCGAGGAAGCCGCACTGGCGGTGGTGGCCCTCCAGGAGATCTTGAGTTGCTTCGTGGAGCTCATCGTGATGGGCACATCCGCGAGCGAGGGCTCACTGATGCTTCTGCACGAGGGGCGCGAGGTGCTGACCATCACCTCCGCCAGTGGATTGGGAAGGGAGATAGTCCAAGGTACGCGACGGCATCTGGGGGAGGGGATATCGGGCTGGGTGGCCAAACACAAGGAGCCGCTACTGCTCGTAGGGCCCATCAAGGACGCGCGTTTCTCCGGCGTGGACCGAGGGATCAAGGACGCTCTATGTGTTCCGCTCATGACTTCCAACGACGTCATCGGAGTGCTGTCGGTCAGCAACAAGAAAGGCGCTGGGAGCTTCTCAGAGGAGGATCTGGAGAGACTGGTGGAGCTCGCCAGGCCCGCGGCCAGGATGATATTGTTGACTCTGGCGCAGCGTGAGGCCGACGCGGAGAGCCGAGCCTGGGAGCGCAAGCAGCTGGCTCAGGAGATCCACGATGGCCCGATGCAGGAGTTGTCCTCGGTGATCTTGCTCATGGAGCTGTACAAGAGAGTCCGGAGGGACGACGTCGAACGGGCTGAGAAAGAGCTGTCCAGAGCTAAGGAACAGGCGTTGGATTGCCTGCAGGAGCTCCGCCATTTCGCCTACGACCTGCGGTTGACAGACCTGGAGAAGCTGAGCTTGCTGGACGAACTCAGGCGCTATACAGTGGAGTTCCAGAAGAGGACCGGTATCTCCGTCAGTCTGGGCGTCGACGGGATGAGAAGGGAGATCCCGGTGAGTGTGAAGAAGAATCTCTACCGGATTGCGCAGGAGGCGCTGACCAACGTTCGCCGGCACGCCAGGGCGAGCCAGGTGGAGATTCGCTTGCACTGCACCGAAGATCAGCTGGTGATGAACGTGGAGGACAATGGCCGGGGCTTCGTGCTTCAGGAAGCCCTGGAACGTGCACAGTCCGAGAAGCGGTTCGGACTGCTCGGCATGCAGGAGCGAGCCTATCTGATGGGGGGCACACTGGAGACGGAGACCGCCCCCGGCGAGGGTACCACGCTGAGGGTCATCCTTCCTCTGTGAGGTTGACTTCTTCTGCGGTCTTAGGTATGATACGTGTAGCTGTATGCGGGTGTAACTCAGTTGGCAGAGTGTCTGCTTCCCAAGCAGGATGTCGTGGGTTCGAATCCCATCACCCGCTTGCGAGTACAGGCCCCGGGCTACAGCCCGGGGCCTGTTGTTCGTTGTTCGGGCAAGAGTAGTCTGGGGCGCGCCGCCTGGACGAGAGTGAACAGCGTGCCAGGGTTCAGGGCACCTCTGCATTGCTCCGGGGTAGGGAAGGTGCTCTTGGCATACTCTTCTCCCGAGGATATCGAAAGCTACATCGAAAAGACGGACCTGCCCGCCTACACGATCAACACCATAGCCAACCCATATATCGTCAGAGAGGAGTTAACCAAGATCCGAGCCCAGAGCTTTGCGGTGGGCAACGGAGAGTGGCAGCTCAGCGTCGTCGCGATAGCAGCCGCTGTCAGATAGCAGTGGCAACGTCATCGCTGCCATTAGTGTTTCCGGAACTGTCAAGCGCCTGCCGGATGAATGATGGCCAACCGTGGCCGCCCGTGTCAAGGATGCAGCGGCAGTGATTTCCAGCAGCATGGGCCATGTTCATGATGCCGAGGCATAGGTCACACCCCCACGCTGTGCTTCCTCCGTTGTAGGTTGGTTCTCACCACGAGGTGCGTCACCAACGGGTAGCGTGACGGCCAGTCTGGTATGGTCTGGTCTCCCCCGCAAGCCTAGCAGGTTCCATTAATAGGAGCGCTTGTTCCGTAGTACTTGACATGTGTTCTGAAATGTGGTAAAATCGGACAAGATGGCAATCGTCTGACAATTCCCGCAGCAAGGTCGACCATGGCGACGATCGAACGCGGAGAGCTTCTCTCCAAGCAAGTCGAAGAGGCGTTGAGGGAACGGATCCGTGAAGGGTGTTTTACCCCGGGTGAACAACTCCCCCCTGAGAATGACTTGGCCGCCAGCTATGGCGTAAGCCGAGCCACGGTCCGAGCCGCGCTGGCGAACCTCCAGCGTGAGGGCACGGTCGTACGGCGCCAGGGATCCGGCACCTACGTCACCCATGCAGCCACCTATCTCGATTCTCGCATGGAGGAGATGTGGAATTGCGAGGACATGATCCGCGCCCTGGGCTGTCAGTCCAGCATAGGCTGGTTGGAATATGAAGAGAGTTTGCCTGATGCGCGGGCGAGACAGAAACTCCGGCTGGGGCCTACCGAGAGCGTTCTGGTGGTGCGGAAGGTCTTCCTGGCCGATGGTGAGCCGGTGATCCACTGCGCCGACTACATTCCTCGAGCTCTTATCAAGAAACCATTCACGCGCGACGATCTCAGCGGCAACGTCTTCGATTTCCTGGAAGAGTCTGCCGGTGAGAGGGCCACGTACTACGTGGCAGAGCTAATACCCACAGTAGCAGAGGGGAGCATCGCCCGCAGGTTGGAATGCAGCGCTGGCACTCCCCTCTTGCTTTTCGACGAGGTGGCCTACAACATCAAAGACAGGGCCATCTCTTGTTCTCTGCTGCATCACCGACGCGAGGGGGTGCTCTTCAGGGTGGTGCAGAGCAGGCCGTAGCGCACGGGTCTCGACTAGGGCCCCGCCCGATGGAGTCCGTTGAGCGAGAGGAAGGTAGATGGACGAGGAGCTGAAGTCGATCACACTCCCGCCGGGGAGCGCAACAGCGATACCATTGCAGAGCGGCGACGAGGTGAAGATTACCTCACCTGAGGGGGGCCAGGGGGGCGATTTCACCTTCCTGGGCTTCGATCAGGCGCTCACCCGAAACATAAACGGGTGGGAGAAGTTCGGGAGCGTCAAGGTGACCTTTTATGCAGACCCCGGCATGAAGCTATATGATGGTGACGGTATCCCATTCGTGGAGGTTGTGGAGGTCCACTCGGAACTGCGAGTGGACCTTGTCTATCCAGGGTGCTGGCGAGAGATATACGAAGATGGGCGCCCCGGTTGCCGTGATCTGCTATCTGAGGCGCTAGGCGTGGAGCGCAAGGAGCTGACCGGAATGGCCAGTTTCTGGGCTGCGTGCGAGGTTGACGAAGATGGCTACCAGTTCAGCGACCTAAACATACAGCCAGGTGACTACCTTGTGCTCAGAGCACTGAGGCCGGTGACCCTGGCCGTGAGTACCTGCCCCGATGATACTCTGCCAGGGATCAGGCCGTCGAATCTCGTGTTAGAAGTGATGAACGGATAGGCTTCGACCAGAAGCCAACCTTTTTGGACAGAGAGGAACGGTATGAGTGAAGCTACAATGGTAGACACAAGGGCCCCGGGTAGGGGACAGAAATGGGTGCGGACTTTCCTCTTCTCGATGCGCATAGACTCTCCTCTTGCGGGACTGCATGCCATCACCAAGTTCGTGCTCGTGCTAGGGGTCTCGCTAGTGCTCATGGGCATGATCTCGACTGCGCGTCCTGATCCTGTGGGATGTATTCTGTTGGTGGGACTGGCCTTCCTGCTGCTCTGGCTGAGTGGAGTGATAAGATGGCTATTCCGCTCCTATCTGGTGGTCATCTTCCCCATGCTGCTCAGCCTCTTCCTGAGCTGGATCGCCTTCAATCCCAACCCGGGCAATCGCATCCTGTTCTCGCGCCAGACCTACTCGGGCGTGATGAACATCGGGGTGTCGGTGGCCATGATCGTATTCGTGGGCATCATCGTTGGATACTACGTCTTCACCAAACAACTCTATTGGGGAATACTGGGCGCGGTGGTGGCCGCTCTGGTTATCAGCCAAACACCCTTGAATCTGTCTTGGACGTTCGCCTCTTTCCCCTTCTACCAGCCCCTGACCCTGATCATCTCCGACGCAACGGTCTACGTGGCCGCTACGAAGGTGCTGGGCTACGGTGCCATGGT
>DATKVP010000085.1:0-3025 GCA_035530015.1 Anaerolineae bacterium
TGTAGGCGCTGGGGACACTCTCCATCTCACCCTGTTCTGGCAGGCGGTGGCTGAGATGGACGCCGACTTCACGCTTACTCTCCAGTTACAGGACCAGGCTGGGAACGTGGTGGTCTCTCGAGAGGTCAAGCCCACGGGAGGTGCGCACCCACCTTATAGCTGGCAGAATGGTGAGATCGTTCGCGACCAGCAAAACTTCCTACTGCCCGAAACGCTGGTCGCTTGCAGGTACGATCTCTTCGTTCGCATTCGGGACCTACACATTGAGGCACCAGGTGTCCTGTTGACCTCCATCCGGATCTGACACACCAGCGCAATCGATCCGGGCAACAGAGACAGGGTTGAGACATCTACCCCCGGGATATGGTCACAACGCGCGCCCCCGGGGACCTCAGCGTCGGGCCTCATACCTCATCGCGGGCGCGCGCAGACCCCAGCGCCATGTACCCCATGGCATCCCAACTGGCAGATGCAGGCGTAGGGTGGGCTCACGGGAGGCGCCGGAGTCGAGAGAGATGGGGTCTGACCTCCCTGATGTACCAAGGGCGAAGGTCCTCCCCTGGGCGCAGTCTCGCAATCACGAGGCGCGTTGCTCGCAACACGAACGTCGACGTGAAGGTGGCGATCCCAACCAGCTCGCGCGGGTCACGGAGTCTTCCGGTCGCAATCAGGCCCAAGGCGTCCTGTGCGTGGGCTATCCGCGACCAGTAGCGGTACAGCATTTCGTATTGTGCGCCGCGATGCAGGCGCTCGGCAAGGGCTAGCAAGGTAGGCGGCCCGCGGAAGAGCGCGTGCCACCTTGGCGTCCGCCTGTGGCGTTTGAACTCAGCCTCCACAGGCCTGAGGTGAGGCTTGGCGAGAAGTGACTCCAGATTTCCCGCCGCTCTCTGCAACTCATCCAGCGGGGGCAATCGAATGCGCGATGCGGCTTCGTCTTCATCCAGGACTGCTTTGAACTGCTTACCCTTGGGCGTCGTCGAGTCCAGACGGTGGTACATATCGAGCCGCTGGTGGACATAGCCGACAAGCCACGACAATGAGCGTCGCGTATACTCTTGGGGCTGCTCAAGTATGTATTCGATTGAGAGTAGCGCTTCAAATGAGCCTCTGACCAGAGGTATCGCGGGCGTGCAACAGGCTTGCGAGAGCAGAACGTCGACACCGTCTGCCATTTCGATGACGTGGCGGTACAGAGCGAGTATCGCCAGATCTTCGTCCGGTCCCCCAGACGCCGATGCCGCACACCTGGCAAGCGCCCCGCTACCGTAGTTCACCAATTCCTGGAGCAGGGGAGACGCGATCTCCACCAGTGGCTTGGCCTCAACCTTCGACAAATCTCGGTACAGTATGGACTCTAGAGGCTCCGTCGGCACGTCACGACTCCTCTCTGTCAACGCTCGCAGTTTCCTGGCTCCACAACGCCGCGCCGGTTGCAGCGAGCTGGACGTCGCTGCAGTCGGTGGCTTTTCGCCACCCTTCTAACGCTCTCCGTTTCAATAGCCGCCAACACCTCGCCCTCTTAGCCAGTACCCAAGCGTGCCAGCTAGGATAGCTGTTAGGATGGCGGCGCGGCCCCTAATCGCTGTACCTCCCTCCGGCACGCGCCGCCCGAGACGATGGTATGTGTGCGAGGTTGGGCGGCTCAGTACGTAGAATATCGGAAACGTACGCTCAACGTATGCCTGTTTGAAGCGCCAAGAGCAGACTAGAAAGATACCTGCGGCTACAAGGAGAAACCCCTGTGCGATGACCACTTCGGCATGAGGAGGCGCCGAACTAGCTACTTCCAGACTGTGTACAACTGCCCATGACTCTGGGTGACAAAGGAGTGGCACGAGCGCGATCGCCAGGAAGACTGCTGACAGAAAAAGGTTGCTGAGAAGAATAGTTAGCACATAGTATCTGCCCAGCCATGTCGCATGGATCCCAGGGTCTTTGTCCAAAACGTAATAGTTGCATAAATACCAAAGGTCCCGGGCCTGTTCCTCGGTTTTCTGTGTGTCTTCTCGATCGGCGCTCTTGCGCGCGGACTGGTCTAGCCTGCAAATCAACTCTCCGAACCTGCCCCCTCGCTGCGTGCACGGGTCTTGGGAGTTGACCTTGCCATACATGCCACCTAGCGCCTCGAGGGCCGCCTTACCATATTCACCTCCCACCTTGGCATCTTCCGCGAGGAACTTGAGTGCCAGGGCCCCAAGGTTCCAAGGGGGCACAGAGTGCTGTCCAAGGAAGGCTATCAGCTCACCCTGCAGGTGTCCCACCACGAAGCTCAGAGGCACGACCACTGCGACGACTAGCCAGGGGTGCCACGGTTGCCATTGCATCTCTGACAAGGCACCAAAGTCCACGACCATATCGATCAGCACGTGCGGGGTGGTCAAGCCCGCGCCTGTGAAGAGTAGGGCGGCGGCGAAGAGTGTCACCATGCCGGGAACTATGTACCCCAGGATATCTCTCAATACGACCGTCTGCCAGAGTTCACTGATGCCTTTCATCTCCCGCCTCCCGGCCACTCATCGCGCACGTAGTCAAACGCTCTCAAGTCAAGGTTCTGCACGCCTCGATCATGCCGATCCGTCCTGAGCGGGGGACGGTAGGGCTCGTTTCCCTACCTGTCGGAAGCACCGGTCCTTGCACTGCGAATGCTGCCGGACAACGACATCTCAGGACACGGCGTCTGTTCCCCGAGCACCTTCCTCTCGGCGATCTCGTTTCCGTAACCATTATTCTCACCCAAGTCGTGCCCTGTACCATAATGCAACAACTATGACTCACTTGTTCTGCGCTTTCAACTCCAGCATGGGCCTGTTGAGCTTTCCGAGTAGCCTCGGAGTCCCGATATCCTTCATGAAGAGAAGGGCAGAGTTGGGAGTCTGTGGATAACAAAAAAGGGCAGCACCACCAACTGGCGATGCTGCCCTGACCATGTTGAGATCGCGTGCTATTCTTCCTCGCCGCACCTCTCGAGTAGTTGCTGCCACTTACGATCCACCTCGGCCTGCAACTCCACGATAATGTGCTTGTT
>DATKVP010000086.1:0-3139 GCA_035530015.1 Anaerolineae bacterium
CACATGCGAGCAAGAAACGAGCTTGTGGGGCGACTGATGGACCTCGTCAATCCCATCGCAGTCAGGATCCAGGGTGCCAACATCAACCGCCAAACGGTGGACAACATACGAAACGCTGGGCTGAACATAGAACGCCTTGAAGACTTGTCGGTACAGGGTGTTTTCAGGCTCATCATCGCCAAGCCGTCCGTTCGGCAAGGCGCGGATTCTCCACACACCGGCTAGAAGCTGGACATGTAGTTGAGTCAGATCGACCCCATTCTCCTTAAGAAGATACACGTCACCGGAGTGGTGCAGGGCGTCGGTTTCCGCCCCTTCGTCTATCAGTTGGCTCACACCCACGGCTTGAACGGGTGGGTCGTCAACACTTCGGCGGGCGTCGACATAGAAGTGGAAGGCCCACCAGAAGTTCTCCTGCGCTTCCTCGGAGACCTCGAAGCACAATCACCCCCCCTGGCCCGCATCGAGAGCATCAGCGCTGCGGATGCCCCCCCGAACGGCTACCAGCAGTTCGAGATACGACGTAGCCTCGCGCAGGAGGGTGAGTACCAGCTCATCTCTCCGGATATTGCCACCTGCCAGGACTGCCTCGGGGAGGTGCTCGACCCGCAGGACAGACGCTATCGGTACCCCTTCACCAACTGCACCAACTGTGGCCCTCGCTTCACCATCATCGAGGACATCCCTTACGACCGTCCCCTGACCACCATGCGGGACTTCGTGATGTGTCCCCGGTGCCAGGCGGAGTACGAGAACCCCCTGGACCGCCGCTTTCACGCCCAGCCCAACGCCTGCCCCGTCTGCGGGCCGCAGCTCAGCCTCACAAACGCCGACGGCTCGCAGATCCCCGTCGCGGACGAGATCACCGCCGTCGTCCAACTCCTCGAGCAGGGCGAGGTCCTGGCTATCAAAGGCCTGGGAGGCTTCCACCTGGCCTGTGACGCCACCAGCGAAACGGCTGTGCGGCGCCTGCGAGAGAGAAAACAGCGCCCGGCCAAGCCCATGGCGGTAATGATGCCCACCATGGAGCACATCCAGAGCCACTGTGCTGTCTCCAGTGAGGAAGAGCACCTGCTGACCTCCCCGCAGTGCCCCATCGTCTTGCTGCATTGGAAGCGCACTTCCAACGTATCCCCTCTGGTTGCTCCTGGGAACAGGTACCTGGGTGTGATGTTGCCGTACACGCCTCTCCATCACGTGCTCATGCGAGAGATCGGTAGGCCCCTCATTTTGACGAGCGGCAATCTCAGTGAAGAGCCCATCGCTACCGACAATGAAGAAGCGCTGGCCCGATTGGGCGGCATCGCTGACCACTTTCTATTTCACGACAGGGATATCTACGCCCGATACGACGACAGCGTGTGGATGGTCGCTGAGGAGAGAGCGCAGCCGCTGCGCCGTTCACGAGGCTACGCCCCCTTCCCCATACGCTTGCCCTTCAAGGCCAGGCAGGTCCTGGCCTGCGGCACAGAACTGAAGAACACCTTCTGTGCCACCAAGGACGAGTATGCCTTCCTCAGCCAGCACATCGGGGACATGGAGAACCTGGAGACCCTGGAGCATTTCCAGACCTCCATCGAGCTCTACAAACGTCTCTTTCGCCTGGAACCGGAGATCCTGGCCTACGACATGCACCCGGAGTATCTGGCCACCAAGTATGCCCTGAGCCTCGGTTCCTCCAGACAACTGGTGCCGGTGCAGCACCATCACGCCCACATCGTGAGTTGTATGCTGGACAACGAGGTGCAGCTACCGGTCATCGGAGTGGCTCTGGACGGCACAGGCTATGGGATGGATGGTCAGATTTGGGGCGGAGAGTTCCTGGTGGCTGACTATCACGGTTTCCGCAGGGCCGGGCATCTCCAATACGTGCCTCTGCCGGGCGGCGAGGCAGCCATCCGCAGGCCCTACCGCATGGCCCTGGGCCACCTTCTCTCCCTGCTGGGTGACGAGGGGTTGGAGTCGGGGCTCCCGTTCCTGGGAGACATCGACGTCCAGGAGTTGGAGATCATCAAGCAGCAGATCGCCAAAGGGATCAACAGCCCGCTGACCTCCAGTTGCGGCAGGCTTTTCGACGCGGTGTCGGCAGTGCTTGGCTTCTCTGGAGAGGCCAGCTACGAAGGACAGGCGGCCATCCAACTGGAGATGATGGCCTACGATGTGGACGATGGTGCCAGTTACCCCATCGCCATCGTCGAGCGAGACGATGCTGAAGTCATCCACATGTCAGATACCTGGGCCGGTATCCTCCTCGACCTTCGAGCCGGCGTCCCGGCCGAGGCCATCGCTTCGAGGTTTCACAACACCATCGTTCAGATGATCGTGCAGATGTGTGATATAGTATCAGAAGAAACTGGGCTGCGCAGCGTGGCCTTGAGCGGCGGTTGCTTCCAGAACCGGCTGCTGCTCACCAGGACGACCAGCATGCTGACAGAGGCTGGCTTCCGCGTCTTGACCCACCGCCAGGTGCCGTGCAACGACGGAGGTGTCTCCCTCGGACAGGCGGTGATAGCCCATTCCAGATGCTCGGGAGAGACCGCCAGCGAGGCTGACCGACGCCCAGTCGCGGTGGAGGACCCGCATCATGGCAGGAATCGAGCATGAAGTATCTGGATGAATTCAGAGATCCCGAAATGGCAGCGACCCTCCTGGAGGGGATCCGCCGCCGTTCCACGCGTCAGATTCGCATCATGGAGTTCTGCGGCACGCATACCGTCTCCATCTTCAAGCATGGCATCCGCCAGCTTCTGCCGCCTACGATAGAGATGCTCTCTGGTCCCGGTTGTCCCATCTGCGTGACCGCCAACGCGGACCTCGACTGGGCCATAGCCTTGGCCAGCGACACGGAGCTTATCGTAACCACGTTTGGCGACATGCTCCGCGTCCCGGGCAGTCGAAGCAGCCTGGAAAGGGCAAAGGCAGCAGGCGCCGACGTTCGCATCGTCTACTCCACGCTGGATGCGGTGCAGATCGCCAGGGACAACCCGGACCGCCCTGTGGTCTTCCTGGGCATCGGCTTTGAGACCACCTCTCCCACGGTCGCGGTCTCCATACTCCAGGCCAGGGAGCAGGACATCACCAACTACTACGTCCTCTCCCTGCACAAGCTGACTCCTCCAGCGACGAAGGCCATCCTCGA
>DATKVP010000087.1:0-5961 GCA_035530015.1 Anaerolineae bacterium
TGTTGGCCAGGGACTACCTGGCCAACAACGATTCGTACAGCTTCTTCGATCAGCTAGATGACCTGCTGATCACCGGCCCTACCAACACCAACGTCAACGATCTGACCTTCGTCTTTGTCTTCTGATCGCCCCGCTGCGCTGGCGGCCGGTCGACTAGTTCTGTCTTCTGGTCTACTCCACGAAGGGGAACGTTGACCCGCCGATGGGCAGCACGATCACCTCAGCGTTGGGGTACTTCTGCGCCACCTGGGCGAGGGCATCCTCGACGGACGTGGCATGCTCCATCTCCATATCCGCCAGTTGCTGCTTGGTCAGCCCCTCGGTCACGACCATCAGGCTCTTGGTGGACAGGAGCCTGCGCAGCCGCGACGCCATAGGGCCGCCTGTGGTCGACGCCTTGCCCTCGGCGATCCAGTGCACCACCTCCTCTGATTCGGGCTTCTGCGACAGCGTTTCGTACATCAGAGGCCCAGCCCCATCAGGGCAGGCGGAGAGCAGAATCACCGTTCCTCCCTCCCTGGTGATCTCATCCGCTAGAAGAATCGACTTTCCCGACTGGATGAGGTTGGTCTCCAGCGGGAAGGCCGAGGTGATGGTCACATCCGCTGCCTTGGGAACCGGCGCGCCGTAGACATCCGTGAGGCCCTTGATGGCCTCCCTCTGTGCGACCTCCACGTCACCCACGAAGACCTTGTAGATGTTCTTCTCAGCATTGAGCAGGCAATCGATCTTCATGTCGAGGCCCACCAGCCGCGCTGCCTCTAGCATGTCCTCCCAAAGCGGGTTGCCGTCCGTGATCCCCTGTGTGGTGTCGGGCTTCCCAATCAGTACGTGATTGTGCCTCACCGTATCCCTGCCGGAAACACCCGGCAGGACGATCTTGGGACCACCGCCGTAGCCGGCAAAGTAGTGAGGATTGATGGTGCCGATTCCTACACTCAGCCCGGCCTCGACGACCTTGCGGTTTGCCCAGCAAGGAGTTCCTCGGCTTGTGGTCCCCACGTCGACCAGGTTGGCCTTGTCATCGGCGTCGTGGATGCTGACCTTGACCCTCCGGAGGACCTCGTCGCCCAGCTTTGTCCTCATCTCGTCCTCGGTCATCTCGCGGTGGGTTCCCCTGCCGATAATGACCTCGATGCTCTCGTCACCGATGCCCAGCGCATTCAACTCGTTGATCAGAGGTAGGGCCACCTCACCCACAGGGGACGGACGAGTCTGATCCTCGCTGATGATCACAACCTTCTTGTTTTCCAGCGATCCCACGATTTCGGCCAGTGAGGCCATGCCTATGGGGTTCTTCAGACCTTCCTTCACCAATCCCTCGACGCTCTCGGCAGCGGGCACGTCCCGGGGTTCGCTCATGGCCAGGAGCTTCCACCCGGCTGGAAGCTCGAAAGTCAGAGCTTGATTGTTGTAGTGTGCCTTAACCTTCTGCCCCATTACTCGTGAACCTCCACTCCGTGCACCATCGTGCACCATTTTGCTGCATTCACATTATCCCACATACAGGCAACAAAGTCAACTGCATGACGCAGCAATCGCACAAACTCTGCTCCCATGGCCCAGTTGAATACCTATTCCCCGTCTTCTTCCTCTTCTACAGGGAAACGCGGCAGCGTAACAGCCTCCTCGGCGACAAGCACCTTGTCACCGGCGATCAACTCCCTCTTGTCCTTCTCAGTCTTTGCCCTCTCCCCTGGAGGCATGGGGAAGATGCGCAGCTCAGCGCCCTCACGAGAGTGCTTTCTACTCACGTAGGCCAGGCCCAGCTGGTATCCCTCCACATCGAGAGAGCAACTGGTCACGGTTCCCATGAAGTCTCCCCGGCGCGACACGACCACGTCCCCAGATCTGATAGCCCTGATCCCTTTCTCCTTCATGCGAAAACGAGCGATCTCCATGGTCCGCTTGCCCTCGCGCTCCAGGTGAGCTTCCCTCCCTATGAAGTATGGCTTGTGCAGCTTGACGTACGGAGCGAAACCAGCCCCGGTGGGAGAGATGTCCTGGTCGCCGGCCAGCTCGTGACCATAAAGCGGTAGCCCTGCCTCAGTCCTCGTGGAGTCACGGGCCCCTAGCCCAGCAGGCTTGATCCCCAGGTCCTCCCCGCGCTGGAGTATGAGATTCCACAACTTGGATGCATCTCTTGGATGCAGGTAGAACTCATAACCGACGTCCTCGCCCGTGTAGCCCGTCCTGGCGATTATGGTCTTGATGCCCGACAGCTCGGTCTCCATGAAATCTGTACGTCTGATCCTGGCCAGGTTGTCCCTGACCAGCGGATCATCGGCAAGCCTCTGAATTATGGCCAGCGAGTTGGGGCCTTGAAGAGCCACGTCCACGCGCTGATCGTCGCCGGAGGACGGATCCTTCAGATCCCTGATGGTCACTTCGCCTTCTGTCTCCTTGTCCGGGTGTCTGCGGTCTATCACGTAGCGCCGGGAATCTACCGCCCGTAGCCACGCCAGGTCCTTCTCAGCGTTGGCAGCATTGATCACCACCAGGTACCGGTCCACTGCACGGCGATAGACCATGATGTCGTCAATCACGTGGCCATCCGGGTCGAGCATGTAGGAGTAGTGGGACTGCCCATCTTCCAGCCATCGCACATAGTTGGTGCTCACCAGGTCCAAGAAACTGGCCGCATGCTCGCCGGATACCTCGAGCACCCCCATGTGAGCCACGTCGAACAGTCCAGCCGCCTGTCGAACCGCGCGGTGCTCCTCCAGCACCGTGCTGTACCAGACCGGCATCTCCCAGCCAGCGAAGGGGATGATCTTGCGCGTGAGCTTGCGATGCTCCTCATAGAGCGGCGTTCGCTTCAGTTCCCCCTCCTTCTCCTCCCACGCGTACTCCTCTTTCTGTACTTTGGGCCGTACTTCTTCCAGTACACCCTCGCCCACGAAGTAGGGCTTGGCAAGACCGAACAGGGAAGCGTGACCGCTCTTCCACAAGGAAGCTCCATCGGGCCTCTTCTCCCCAGAACCAAACGATGGCAGCCCGGCTTCCAGACGCAGGGCATCCCTGGCCGCCACCCCCGCCGGCCTGGCCCCAGCCTTGAGCAACGCGCTCCAGACCTCCACCGCACTATCCGGGTGAACGACTAGGTCATACCGGGGTTGGCATCCAGGCAGATCGTTGCGATGCACCAGGACATCCACGCCATTGAGGTCGGTCCGCCCGAAAGTGCCGTTCTTCAGTTCGGGCAACGAGCACCCGGCCTTCGCCAGGATGCTCCAGGACTCTGGTCCGTGCAACCCCAGTGCCACCCTGCGTGCAGACAGGTCCAGGATTTCGGCCAGATCGTTGACCACAGCCGGCCCCTGTACCTTCCTGAATATGTCGTCGTTGTCGAAAACGACGTAACAATCCGACAACCCGCGCAGCCACGCCTTCACCCTTTCTGTGTTAGGGGGATTGGTGAACAGCAGATATCGCTCCCTCCCGCGTTCGTCGGTGTCCAGTCGCAGGATAGACACATCGTCGATGAGAACGCCGTCCTTATCCAGGAGAAACGAGCGCTGACTCGAGTTGGGCGTCAGCGCGGCCGCATTGTTGGTGCTCGCCTCCTGGAGGAAGGGCCGCGCCCGGGCGCCGCTTATCTCTAGGATGCCCATGTCACTCAAGTCGAAGACGGCGGCGGACTGCCTGGCCGCCTCTAGTTCTGCCTTCTCGGTCTCATAGCGAACCGGTACCTGCCAGCCGTGCATCTCCGCCAGCTCGGCGTTCAGATTGCGATGCTCATCTGCCAGCGGGCCAGTCTTGGCAGACGAAGGGCTCGGCAGCCAGAAGTAGTGGGGATACCCATCTCGTCGCGTGTCCCGCTCCACGCCTGCCCTGGCGGCCAGTTTGGCAACCTCAGCCTTCATCTCCTCCAGCAAATAGAGGTCCACCTTACCGCGCGGAAGATCACCTGTGATACCGGTGTACTGGAACGGTCTGATGTTCACGAGTATCTTGTGGATGATCCCTGCCAGATCATCCATGTCATCAGTGCCCAGACCTCTCTGAGTCACCCAGGGCGTGCCCAGGCGGATGCCGCTGGCATCGGCGGCACTTTCGTCGCCAGGTATGGTGTTTTTGTTTGTCACCAGACCGCACAGCTCTAGGATGCGTGCAGCTATCTCCCCCTTCATGCGAAACCCGGTGTCGACCTCGATGGCGTTGAGGTCAATGACCAGCAGGTGGGTGTCTGTGCCACCGTAGGCCAGCCGCAGACCTCGCTTCTCCAACCCCTCCGCCAGAGCCGCGGCGTTCTTCACGATCATCCGCTGGAGATGCCTGAACTCCTCTGTCTGAGCCAGCTTGAAGGCCACCGCCATGGCGGCAAACTTGTTCACGTGAGGGCCACCCTGTTCGCCTGGGAAGACCGCGTTGTCTATTCTCTTGGCGTGGTCCTCGTCAGTGGTCATGATCACCGCCCCACGAGGGCCACACACCGTCTTGTGGGTGGTAAACGTGATCACGTCCGCATAGCCGACGGGTGTAGGGTAGACACCGGCCATGGCCATTCCAGCCGGGTGAGATATGTCGGCGAAGAGTATGCATCCCCCAGGCACGGAGTCCGCAATCTCCCTGAACTTGTTCCAGTCGGGGGCCCAGGGATAGGAAGTGTAACCCGCGATGATCATCTTAGGCCGATGCTCGACCGCCAGCCTCTTGATCTCGTCGTAGTCCAAACGCTCACTGCGCCTGTCCACCTCGTAGGAGACGATCCTGTAGTTCTTCCCGGACCGGTTGTACT
The DNA here is from genome assembly GCA_035530015.1 of Anaerolineae bacterium. Lineage (GTDB taxonomy): Bacteria > Chloroflexota > Anaerolineae > UBA7937 > B3-Chlor > JAUVXJ01. Next base: position 4,742 of record DATKVP010000087.1, read on the forward strand.
CGCTGCCGTGAGTGAGATGCCCTCCGTGGGCCAGGTTCATCCCCATCACGGTGTCCCCCGGCTCGACCATGGCGTCGTAGACGGAGTTGTTGGCCGCCGCACCAGACAGGGGCTGGATGTTAACGAAGATCTGATCGGGACCTATCTCGTCGGTGGCAAAGCACTGTGCGCAGCGTCTCCGAGCCAGGGTCTCCACAATATGCACGTAGTCGCAGCCCTTGTAAAATCTACGATCAGCGTACCTGCGATAGTAGGCCAGCTGGTGATCGAAATCCACCAGCAAATCCTCGTCATCTCTGGTCATCCGCGGCGGCGGATACCCCTCCGCATAGACGTTAGTGAACACAGAACTCAGCGCCTGTCTTACGGGCAGCGAAGCGAAGCTCTCCGAGGGGATGAGGATCAGTCTCCTGGCCTGGCGTTCCTCCTCGAATCCGATGAGAAGATCAATGTCAGGGTCAACCTCTGAGATCGTGCGACGAATTAAGAAGTCCTCACGTCTGTCTGCCATTTCCATTCCTCAAATAGGTGGTCTGTTGTTACTCAGGGCGTCACAGGACAATACTCAATCCTCCACGACGCGCCAGTACTTCATCTCCTCCTCCATGCGGTCCTTCATCTGGTCGGCCAGGCTTGGGGGCACCTTGACGTACATCGCTGTGGCCTCCACAGCCACCGAGCCGTCGCAGAGACGGAGTTGCCCGCGTCCCTCCACTGCGCGACTCCTGACGCGCGTGATCTCGCCCACGAGCGTCAGTTCCTCACCTACGGGGACCGGCTGGCGGTAGCGCATCTCTGCCCTGGCCGTCATCATCCATGGCGAGGACTCATCGAGTTCCATGGCTGCGCGGCCAATCACCTCATCCAGCAAGGCGAACGTGATGCCGCCATGGAGTACACCAGGATAGCCCTGATGCTCCTCCCGCGCGACGAAGTTGGCCCAGACACACTTTCCATCTCCCTCAAAGATGATCTTCAAACCTATCGGATTCTTCATTCCACATACGAAGCACATGCGTGAATTGGGCTGCCTGCGTCTCATCCAGCTATCCTACCCTCGTCCTTCGCACCGCTCCCAGACTTCGGGAACTCGCACTCAACTCAAGCGTATCTGCCCACCACCAGGCACGCGTCCTGCCCCCCCAAACCGAAGGAACTGGAGAGCGCGACATCGACCTCAGCCTTTCGGGCCACGTTGGGAACGTAGTCCAGATCGCAGT
>DATKVP010000088.1:0-4728 GCA_035530015.1 Anaerolineae bacterium
TGTTCATGGATCTGGAGGGGGGCATCTGGCACATCCCCCACAAGTTGTTGATCCAGAACACCACCACGGATGTCGCAGCGCGGCTCGAAGCGGAAGCGACCAGGGTGGCCTACGAGGAGCTGCGCTCTCTGATTGATTTCGCGTTCATCGCCCTTCACGGGAAGTTCGGCGATGATGGCTGCGTGCAGGGGATGCTGGAGTTGTTGGGTGTTCCCTACACTGGCTCAGGGGTTCTGGGCTCGGCGGTTTGTATGGACAAGCACATGGCGCACAGGGTGCTGAAGCAGGCAGGGATCGAGGTGGCCCGCGAGTTGCTGGTGGAAGATCTCGACTGGGACGAGCATCCGGACCAGGTGCGCCACCAGATCATGGAGAGGGTTGGACTACCGTGCGTAATCAAGCCGGATCGAGAAGGTTCCAGCATCGGCGTCTCGGTGGTCAACCACAAGAATGAGATCGACGATGCGTTGCGAGAAGCCTTCGTGTGGGACAACCTGGCGCTGGTAGAGGAGCGCCTTGAGGGTTTGGAGTTCTCATGCATCGTGCTGGGCAACGATGAACTGCTACCCATGGTGCCCACCGAGACAGCCACCTCCAACGAGTATCTGACTTACGAGGACAAGTACATGCCGGGTCAGTCCCAGAAGATAACGCCGGCCCGCGTCAGCAAGGACGTGCTGGAGAAGATTCAGGAAGAGGTGGTCAAGGCCTATCGTGCGCTGGAAATGGCAAACTATGGCAGGATCGATGGCTTCCTGGTGGACGGCAATCGTGTTCTGATCACTGATCCGAACACGTCTTCCGGCATGAACCCTTCTTCTTTCTTGTTCCACCAAGCGGCAGACATCGGACTGAATCCGATGATGCTCTTCGACCGCATGATCGAGCTGGCCCTGGAGGCGCACGCCGCCAAGAGAGGGCCGCTGTAAAACGGCAGGTACAGGCAAGGGATAGATGAGTGAGGAGAGCCGGGCGAAGAAGTTGAGAGTAGGTGTGATCCTGGGTGGCCTATCTTCCGAGAGGGAGATTTCCCTGGAGAGCGGTCGCAACATCTACTTCAATCTGAACCTCGAGAAGTACGACGGGATACCGATCTTCCTGGATCAAGAAGGGCGCTTCTGGCAGATACCGCTCCAACTCCTGGTGCAGAATACGACGGTTGACATAAGTGAGCGGCTGGAACGGGAGGGCACCCAAATCGCCTGCGAGGAGCTGAAATCCGTCGCGGATTTTTTGTACATCGGTCTGCATGGGAAGTACGGCGAGGACGGCTGCCTGCAAGGGCTTCTGGAGTTGATCGGCGTGCCCTACTCGGGGTCTGGAGTGATGGCCTCTGCGATAGGTATGGACAAGCACATGCAGCGCAAGCTGCTCTCGGCGGCGGGATTCAAGGTGCCGAAGTACCTGGCGCTGTCGGAGAGGGAGTGGGCGGAGGAGTCAGAGGATATACTGGGACGTGTGGAGGACTCCCTCGGGTATCCGTGCGTGGTCAAGCCGACTCGCGAGGGTTGCAGCACCGGGCTATCTGTGGTGCGGGCTGCGGATGGGATGGGATCGGCGCTCGAGAATGCGTTCAGGTGGGATACGACGGCGCTCGTGGAGGAGGCGCTGGTGGGCACGGAGATCACTTGTGCCGTGATTGGGAATCGGGAGTTGGTGGCCCTGCCGCCTACGGAGACGGTTCGCAAGGGCGACTACCTTACGGTGGAGGAGAAGTTCCTGCCAGGCGAGGGAGAGAACATCACACCCGCCAGACTCCCCCAGGAGACGATCGAGAAGGTGCAGGACGTGATGGCGCGGGCCTATAGAACCCTGGGGCTGAAGGTGTACGCTCGCATGGACGGCTTCGTGGTCGATGGCGAGGTGATAGTCACCGAGTCTAACACTCTGCCAGGCATGACTCCTTCTACCTGCATTTTCCATCAGGCGGCTGAGGCAGGCCTGAGGCCGATGGAGTTCATAGACCGGATCATTGAGCTATCGTTAGAAGCCCACGCCCACAAGAAGGGACCACTGGCCTAGGTAAAGCCGGCTACTTGGAGTAGGCAGCCCTCTGTAGCTGGAACAGCTCCGCTATTCCTGCGTCCGCGAGATCGAGCAACTGCTCCATCACTTCGCGTGAGAAGGCACCCTGTTCGGCCGTCCCCTGGATCTCCACGTACTCGCCGGCGCCGTTCATTACCACGTTGAAATCCACCTGGGCCTGGGAATCCTCGTGGTAGTTCAAGTCCAGTAGCACCTCGTCTTGAACGACGCCCACACTGACGGCGGCGATGGGTGCCCCAAGTACTCTCGGGGCCAGGAGGCCTCCCTTGATCAGCTTGCGGAGTGCCAGGGCCAGGGCCACGTAGCCCCCGGTGATGGAGGCGGTGCGTGTGCCACCGTCCGCCTGTATCACGTCGCAGTCGACGGTCACTGTCCTTTCCCCGAGCAGGTTCATATTCACGCCCGCTCTGAGGGATCGCCCGATGAGGCGTCTGATCTCCTGGGTGCGGTCCCTGGGGCCCCTGGTCTCACGCGGCGAACGCTGGTGGGTGGCGCGAGGCAGCATCCCGTACTCAGCGGTGACCCAGCCTCTGTCCTGGTCGCGAAGCCAGCGAGGCACCCGCTCCTCCACCGAGGCGGTACAGATGACGCGTGTGCGCCCCACCTCGATCAGGGCAGATCCTTCTGGATGCTCAAGATACCCCGGTGTGATGACGACAGGGCGCATCTTGTCGCTTGCTCGTCCGTCGAATCTCACGATCTCCCCTCTGATGATTCTCGAGAGCATTATAGCGCAGCTGGTCAGGGCCGACAATCGTTCAGCGCTGGCGGTCCTGCTCCAGACGTGGTTCCTTCAGTCTGACAGAGAGGAGTAGACCAGCAACCGTCCCCACAATCGCCACAGTGAAGAGGACTGGGTACGAAGTGGTCTCCAGCAGCCATCCGCCGAGGAGAGGTGCGACGAAGACCACAGTGCCCCCCAAGGTGTTGTACAAGCCCACATAGGCGGGTCTCTCGTCCAGCGGGGCGATGTCCAGCACGAAGTTCATGAAGCCCTGCATGTAGCCCGCGTAGCTTCCACCGATGAACAAGAACACCAGCGCGTACACGTATGCTGCGATGTCCCCGGGCAAATGCGCATAGTGCACAGCCAGCGCCAAGATGGGACTGCTCAGACTCAGAAGGACGGTTAACTGGCTGACCACCCTGCTGCCGGATCTCTCGTTCAGGTAGCCCATGGCCAGACTGGCGATCACACTTCCCAGCATTTGAGCGGACACAAACAGACCCACGGTCTCATTGCCCACGCCCACGACGTCAGTGGCGTGAACCACGTAGAACGGGAGCGCCAACCCCCCGAGGGCTACGAGGAGACGGACCATGTTGATCGTTCGCATTTGCTCATCTTCGGCAAAGAGGTGTGACAGCCTGGGCAGGTAAGCACCCCACGATTCTCTATCGCGCTGTACCTCCTGAACTGGTTCCTTGACGAAAAGGAAGGAGGCGAGTGACACCAGCAGCAAGGCAGAGCACGAGCAGAACAAGAGACCATAGTTCTGCGGGAATGAGGGGCCGCCGGGACCAAGTACCCGTGCGACGAAGACGCCCACAGCCATGGACAATAGCCCGGTTGTGGTCTGTGCCGTGCTGTAGAACCGGCCCCGTCTCCGAGCAGGTATCACCTTTCCCAGAACGTCGAACCAGGCTACGCTCGACAAGCCATCGGTCAGGGAGAACACTGTTTCGGCGAAGAAGAAGACAGCAAGCAGGAGCCAGGGGTTTCTGTTGCCAGCGAGGACGGTGGTCAGCCCCACGAAGATGTACATGGGGCGCCCTATCAGACTCAGGCCTATGACCCAAGGCTTCTTCCTGCGGCTGGTGCCGACGTACTTGGCAGCGATGAGTTGCGGAAGAAGCCAGACTCCATTGGGGATGGTGGCCGCCAGTCCGATCAGGGGGGCGAAGTCCGTCAACTGGTTGACGAATGATGGAATGACAGTCGTATAGCTGACGAAGGCCATGCCCGTGACGAAGAAGACCCAGTCGCCCACAAGGGACGCGAAGTTACGCCGGTAGTGGGGGTGTAGATCGCTCATAGAGTTATTGCCCAACCGTATCTGCCCAGATCGACGCACCCGACTTCATCGAAGGCGACGCCTTCCTCTTCCAGCAGAGCCTTCTGCTCGTTCGCCCGGCGCGTGTTGCATGGGCCGCTGATAAGTCCCTGGGAGTTGATGACTCGATGCCATGGCACATCCCTTCCCGCCGGCAGAGAGCTTAGCGCCCACCCCACCGTGCGGGCAGCTCGAGGGTTGCCCAGGTAGGCGGCAATCTGTCCGTAGGTCGCCACTCGCCCTGGAGGAATCATCGAGACGATCCGATATACGTCTTCAAAGAAGTTCGCGGCCATTCTGCTCCTCGTTTGACAGCGGTTCAAGCTGCAACCGCGTATAGATCTGCTTGTGTCGCCCTGGAAGTTGGGCGGCGTTCCTGCTTCCCTCAGCGTCTGGCGCGCCTCTCCCTCGATTCCTTCGAGAGATTCTAAGAGTCTCAGTCACCCATCTGGGCATTGAGGGAAGGTGGCGTCGAGGGGCTGTGCACAGGCTCTCCGTGGAACCGGAGAGGCGATGGCTGCGACTGACTCGGCCCGGTACTCGCTATCTAGGGTTCCAGTCCATACTCCACTTGTATCGCACCCTCGCCGAGACGCAGTGTCCTGTCAACATACAGCTTCTGCCAGCG